>JBBQIG010000615.1:0-3483 GCA_038324715.1 Anaerolineae bacterium
TTGGAACCCTTTGGCGGGGCCAATACAGGTGTCGGCGGCGTTGTACGCGACATTCTCGGCGTCTCGGCACGCCCGATTGCCGCCACCAACGTCCTTTGCTTCGGACCGCAAGATTATCCGCATAGCAAGCTGCCCGCCGGATTGCTGCATCCACAGCGCATCGCGTCAGGGGTGGTTGCGGGCATCGGTGACTATGGCAACAAGCTCGGACTGCCCACTGTCAACGGCGCAGTCTTCTATGACGAAGGCTATCTCGGCAATCCGCTCGTCTTTTGCGGTTGTGCAGGGTTGCTGCCCACAGGCAAACACCCGACCAATGCCCAAGCCGGGGATCAGGTGGTTGTACTTGGTGGGCGCACGGGTCGCGATGGTCTGCATGGAGCCACCTTTTCTTCTGCCGAACTGAGCCACGACACCAGCGAAACCGCGGGCAGCGCGGTGCAGATCGGCGACCCCATCACCGAAAAGGGACTGATCGAGTTAATCGAAGCCGCACGCGATGCTGGCCTCTACACAGCGATTACCGACTGTGGCGCAGGGGGTCTTTCCTCCTCAGTCGGTGAAATGGGTAAGCAACTGGGCGTGGATGTCGAATTGACCCACGTCACGCTCAAATATCCAGGGCTAGTCCCCTGGGAGATTTGGCTTTCAGAAGCACAAGAGCGCTTGGTCTTAGCCGTACCCGCAGCCAATTTGCCCCGCTTGCATGAACTAGCCAAGCTTTGGGATGTGGAAGTCAGCGTTCTCGGCACCTTTACAGGTGACGGCGATCTACGGGTGCGTTATGAAGGCGATCTCGTGGCAGATCTGCCGATGGAATTTCTGCATGATGGGTTGCCACGCCGCCACATGAAAGCGCTTTGGCGTGATCCTGCCCAAGCCAAAGTTGGTCCTGCTATCACCGATTCGCCCGGCAACTTGTTGCTGCGTATGCTTGCCCATCCCAACATCGCCAGCAAAGAGGAGATTGTCCGTCGCTATGACCATGAAGTGCGTGGCGGCACAATTGTTCGTCCCTTTGGCGGTCCGTATATGGATGGGCCTAATGACGCTGCTGTGTTGAAGCCGTTAGGCACGTGGGAGCACGACCGCGCTTTTTCATTGAGCGTGGGCATCAACCCCCAGATCGGGCGACGCGATCCCTATGCGATGGCAATCAGCACCATTGATGAAGCCATTCGTAACGCAGTCGCCGTGGGAGCTGATCCAGACCAGTTGTCTATCCTCGATAATTTCTGTTGGGGCAATCCAACCCTACCCGACCGTCTAGGTGCGCTCGTACGCACTTGTCAGGGCTGCTACGATGCGTCAGTCGCCTATCGTGCGCCCTTTATCTCTGGCAAAGACAGCCTCTACAACGAGTACAACGGCACACCCATTCCCGGCACGCTCTTAATCTCCGCCATCGCCATTGTGCCCGACATGAACCACGCCGTTACCGCTGCCTGCAAAACTGCCGGCAATCTGCTCTATGTTATTGGGGAAACGCATGATGAACTTGGCGGCTCGCTACTCCATGCGCTTCATGCCAGCACAGATGGCACAGCACCCACGCTGCCCGCCAACGGGCTAGAAAACTATCGTCGCCTCCATCAAGCCATGCGCTCTGGGCTGGTACGAGCCTGTCATGATCTCAGCGAAGGTGGCTTAGCCCTCGCCCTCGCCGAAATGGCATTGGGGGGCCGATTGGGCATAGACGCGAACATTGCCCACGACGATCTATCAGCCCTGAGCCTGCTCTTTTCGGAAAGCAACGGACGCCTAGTCATTGAAGTTGCCGAGCAAGATGCTGCTCAGTTGGACTCACTCTTGGCTGGCACACCTCTGACGCACATCGGTATTGTTACCGAAGAACCACACTTCCGTATTGCCATCAACGGCACACCGCAAATTGACCTCCCTGTTGACAGCCTGGTAAGCGCCTGGTTGCGTCAACCTGCCAGAGAAGTGGAACCGGAGCAGTAGAATAAGTCATACCATGAGCAATCAGACAAACAAACCCAAAATTCTCATCTTACATGTCTCTGGCACCAATCGAGACGCTGAGGCCGCACGCGCAGCTGAACTAGGTGGCGGTGCGCCAGAGATCGTCCACATCAATCAATTGCGCCAAGGCGACCGATCCTTGGACGATTACGCCATGCTGCTGCTTCCAGGCGGCTTCTCCTATGGAGATGCACTAGGAGCAGGGGCGCGCTTGGCCCTCGACTTACGCATCTTCTTTGAGGATCAACTCCACCAATTTGTAGATAGTGGACGCTTAGTCCTCGGCATCTGCAACGGATTTCAAACCCTGGTCAAGTGTGGTCTGCTGCCAGGGAATCAGGAGAATGGCGAAAAGAACGCAGAAATCACGCCAGGAACAACAGAGGCCCGACGCGCCACCCTCACCGAGAATGCCTCAGGTCACTTTGAATGCCGATGGGTTCATCTGCAAGTCAATCCAAACAGCCCAGCGCGCTATCTGGCACAAATCGATGACCTCATCTTTTGCCCCGTCGCGCACGGCGAAGGCAATTTCCAAGTGGTTGACGAGATTACACTGCGGGCATTGGAGAGAGACAACCTCATCACCTTTTGCTATGTAGACGAAAACGGCGCTCCCGTCGGCGGAGCCTATCCAGCTAACCCCAGTGGTTCAATTGCAGACATTGCGGGTATTTGCAACCCAGCAGGCAACGTGGTTGGGCTAATGCCCCACCCCGAAGACCATGTCTTGCCTATCCAAAACCCACTAGGACGTACAGATCGCCTGGGGTTGCCAATCTTTAAGGCCATGATTCACGCCGCCAGCCACGTTTAGGCTGTATACAAAGAATCGTGCGCCACGCCAATCGCTATGCGCCAAATGGGATAAAACGATGCTAGACCAAGCTACCCTCTATGATCTCCTGCCCCAAGCCCTAGAAGGCGTTGTTCTCTCCTTTCTTGGCCCCAAGACACAGGGCAAAGTTCGCGATATATATCAACGCAACGATCAGCTTATTCTGGTGACCACCGACCGCCTCTCAGCCTTTGACCGCATCTTGGGACTTGTACCCTACAAGGGGCAAGTCCTCAACGAGCTTGCTGCCTTTTGGTTTGAGAAGACGCAGGACATTGTCGCCAATCATCTACTAGAGCTACCCGATCCCAATGTGGCAGTGGTGAAAAGTTGCACCCCCCTGCCAGTCGAAGTCGTCGTGCGTGGCTACATCTCCGGCGTCACCCAAACCGCGCTCTGGTATCGCTATAGCCAGGGTGAACGCAACATCTATGGCCTTAATTTCCCGGATGGTTTGCACAAGAATGACCCCTTACCCGAACCCATCATTACCCCCACCACCAAAGCGCGCGATGGCGGACATGACGAGCGCATAACCTCCGCTGAGATTGTCGCCCAGGGTCTTGTTGAGAAAAAACTGTGGGATGAGGTATGTGAGGCAGCAATCGCCATCTTCAAGCGCGGGCAAGAGATTGCGCATCGGGGTGGATTGATCCTGG
>JBBQIG010000616.1:0-3475 GCA_038324715.1 Anaerolineae bacterium
CCATATCCACTGTGAGTAAATAGTCACAGCTATGTGTGCCGTGGCGGGCAACATCACTCAAGAAGAAGTCGGCATCAAAGCGCTTGCCCAGGAAGCGCCCATAGAGATCGGTAAAGACGACCAAAATCGTGTCAATCTCACCACTGCGAACTAACTTGGTCAATTCTTCTATCGTCAACATGCCAGGTGTCAACATGATGGGCGTTGGGGTCATGGGAAATTTGATGCCCTGTTCTCTTTTTTGTTGATTGTCTGCTGATTACGGGGTCAAGGGTGGTTTTGTGGCGGAAGTCGAATGCCAGCACAAGTCAATAGGGGCAATTCTATCACCAGCGTAGAGAGGCTGCAACCACGCGCGGGTGCTCTGCTCAGGGGGTGTCATTGATTTGAAATTATTGCGTGACCTGGCTACAAGCACGGCATGTAGGAACAGGTGACGGCTATCTCAGACGAGATAGCCGTCACCTATGTCTATTGATCGCTCATGTACAGGCGATTTTACATCTTGAAACTACTTGCTCGGTTCGCATTGACGATCCTGCTGACTTCTTAGCCCGGAATCAGTACCTGCCGTGTGATCTGTCCGTTGCTCTCCCAATAGGTGATCTTATTGGCGATCAGCGGATCATCTGCGGCGGGCTGGAGATTGCCGCGTGTGTCTGTCGCCCGCGAAGTGATGGTATGTTTGCCAGGATCTGCATCCTCCCAAGCAAGCGACCAGAAGCGCCAAGCAAAGCGTCCTACTTGATCCTGATCGAGTTCTGCATGTTGCCACGGCCCTTCATCAACCTGCACCTCCACTTGTTGGATCGGTTTCCCCCAGGCTGCACCTTCGATGCGATAACTGTCGCCACTACGCACAACTCTAGCCGGTGCAGACTTGAGCAGGCTCCGCCCGACTGAACTTTCTGTCCAGACGGTCTCGCCATTAATCTCCTGCTGGCGCAGCGTCACATAGTCGCGTGCCATAAAGCGACCCATCAGGCGGCTGCTTCTGACCTCGATACGCTGAAGCCACTTCACATTGGCAACACCGTACCAGCCAGGGGCGATCAATCGCACGGGAAAGCCATTGCGCTGGGGCAAGGGTTCGCCATTCATCTCGTAGCAGAGTATGTTATGGGGACTCATTGCCTCTTCTATTGACATGCTGCGGGCAAAGTTCTGGGTAATTGTCTGCTCGCGCACAATCTCCTCGCCCGCGTCTGCACCATAGAAAGCCACTTCAATGCCCTCGTCCAGCACACCAGCCTCCTCTAGCAGAGGCGCTAGAGAGATGCCAGCCCAGTGGGCATTGGCAATCAAACCGAAATTCCAGTTGAAACCGTGGTTGCCAGAGCATTCCAGGGTGAAGACCACCTCCTGTCGCGGCCAAGCCTTGAGGTCATCTAGCGTCAGGGTCATTGGATACTGGACTTCCCCTGTAATCTCCAGTTGCCAATCTTCTGCCTTGATTTCGGGGCGACCATAGTGGGCAACGCTGAAGAATTGGTCTTGGGGGGTAATCCACGAATCCAGACCTTCCCATTCCAGTAGGTTGCTGACCCGTTCAGGCACTGGATTTTCCGCTGGCTGATCCAGCCAGGGTAGCACCTCGTCGCCCGACTGTGCGTGTGCAGCGCGTGCGAACCAGTCGCTGTTGAGGATTGCCAGACCTGTCAGCGCGGCTCCTCCGTTCTTGAGCAATGTTCTGCGTGATATTTCTTGCTGATTCAAGAGTTACTCCCTTTCTTGTTTTAGAACTTATTGCGCCAGGAATTCCTTGGCTGCTGTCAATTCGGGTCGTTCACTGCTAGATGTCTCAGCGAGAGCGACGAGTTCTTCATAATAGCTACGTGCTTGCTCCACTTCACCTGCAATCTCAGCGGCACGGGCTGCGCCATACAACCCGCGGAAGCGATTGGGTTCGACCACGTGTGAGGCTTCAAACTCCGCCAACGCCTCTTCTGGTTGGTTGAGTTCGAGCAGCATTTCTCCTAACAATTCGTGTGCTGGCACGATTGGCCCAGGCGTCACCGGATGTTTGTCGGTTGCATCTTCAAGGGCTACCGCCTCGCGCATCAGCGCCAAGGCTGCTTCGTCGCTGCCTTCCGCCAGTGCGATCCAGGCTTCCACTTCTCGACTTTGGATTACGGCTTGTCCCGCCCAATAATCTTGTTTATTCGTGAGCATCTCCTCACGCAAGGCATGTAGGCGGTCGAGTTCCTGACGCGCTGCCTCCACATCGCCGCTGCGCGCTGCGCCTAAAGCACGGGCAAAGACCAACACGGCTTCCGCCTGTGGGAATTTTTCCCATGCCAACCCCTGTGGGTGCAAGGTCAGTGCAGCAGCTTCGGCCCACTGCCCGCGTTCGAGCACATAGCGAGCGGGCATGGCGGCAAGGGCATAGGCTGCGCCAAGATTCTCTCCATGCACGCTCTCGATGGCGTGCATCTCATCAAGTAAATCTTTGGCTGCCTCATCTTGGCCCATCTGCAAGTAGCCATACATCATATAGTCCATGGGGTGCAAGACGGCCTGGGAACTGGTCCTCTGCTCATCACCCTCGGGCAGCCTCGCTTTGGCCGCACTGGCACCTGCCAGATTGGTGTCAATCGACTCTTGCCAGTAGCCCAGCCGCGTGAAGATGTGCGACGGCATGTGCAGCGCATGCGGCGCAGCAGGCGCAATGACAGCAAAACGCAGGGCCGCGTCAAGTCCTTGATCAGCGAGGGCGGGATAGTCGTTACTGTGTATCAAGTAGTGAGCCACGCCCGGATGGTTGGGCTGCTCCGCCAAGAGCTGTTCCAGGATAGCTACCGCCTGGCGTTGGTTGGTATAACTCTTGTCGGTGGGATCCGCCGTTGCGAGGAGTGCCAGCGCGTAGAAGAGCTTGGCTTCCGTATCGTCCGGATAGTCCTGGACAAGTTGGGCCATTGCTTGCTCATAGGCGAGCGACCGCGTGCGATGATCGAGGGTGTCGCTATCTTTGTAGAAGGCGGCGATAGCGTCGATGTAGGCCTGCTCGCGCTCGGTCTTGGCACCTGCGGCCATGGCCTTTTCAACAGCGGCCCAGCCGTCTACCAACATCTGACTGGTGGGAGGTGCCCAAAGGGGTTCCACCAGACTCATCGCTACGCCCCAGTGGGCCATAGCGCAACTCGGGTCTAGCTCGGTGACGGTGTTGAACGATTCGATGGCAGCCGCATATTCGAAGGAATGGAGCAGCGCCATGCCGTGGTTGAATCCGTCCTGGGCTTCTGACGTACAGGAGATGGGGAAATTTACTGTACCCACTTCTTGCGTCATATCCATCTCATGCTCATGTTCGCCCGTTTCTTGAACATTTGCGGCAGGCTCGCTTGCCACTGGTTGTACAGCAACACAGCCACTGAGTAGTGCTATCATCACAATGATAGTCATCGGGATAATCAATAGATTCCGTCGTTTCATCAGCCACCTCCTAGGGGTTGAATCGTGCAAATCCGAAAACGTT
>JBBQIG010000617.1:0-3468 GCA_038324715.1 Anaerolineae bacterium
ATAAAGGTGTTATCCGCGCCCGTCGTCATCTTCGTAATAAACCCAGCGTCGGGCAACGTGGAACTGTACTAATGTGAGAATGACCAGAACGAGAAAGAGCAACCAAGAGAGCGCGCTGGCATAACCCATGCGGAAGAATAAGAAGCCCTGCTGATAGATGTAGACTACCCAGAACAGAAGCGAATCTAATGGCCCTGCCGATGCTGCCTGTCCATAGCTGCCTGTATTCAAGATAAATACCGGTGTGAAGATCTGAAAGCTACCAATGATCCCCAGGATCAAGACAAAGAAGATGGTAGAGGAGATCATAGGGATAGTAATGTTCCAGAATTGGCGTAAAGTACCCGCACCGTCAATGGCTGCTGCCTCATAAAGCGTACGGGGAATCCCTTGGAGTCCAGCCAGATAGATGATCATGCTGCCGCCAATTCCCCACATACTCCACAAAACCAATGAGGGTTTTGTCCAGTCCGGGCTGGTGAGCCACCGCGGCCCAATCACACCAAATACCTGGAATAGTAGTTCGTTCAATAGCCCAAAACGATCATGTAAAATGAAGATAAAGAGAGCTACTGAAGCGACCGCGGGGACAATGGAAGGCATATAGAAGATCGTGCGAAAAACGGTGATGCCGCGCACCGATTGATTGAGCAGTAAGGCGAGGAGCAATGCCAGGATCACGCCTGGCACCACTGCCACTGCCACATACCAAAGTGTGTTATAGACTGATAACCAGAACTTGGGGTCATCGAAAAAGATGCGACGATAATTCTCGAACCCTACCCATTGCGGTGCTGTTAGGCCATCATACTCAGTCAAACTGAAATACATGCCAGCGACGAAGGGGCCAAGCGTGAAGATGATGAGACCCAGGAACCAAGGCAGTATAAAAACAAAGCCATCAAGCGCCTCGCGGCGGCGGACAGGTCTCGCCCAAAGGCTACGTTGCCTCGCGCCAATTCTGTTGTTTGCTTGCAGAGGTGTCTGGCGTGGTGCCGCAGATGAAGAACTCATGGCGTGTTATCCCTTCAACCCAGACATTACCACCCCTTCGATGAAGTATTGTTGGAAGAAAAAGAAAACCAACAATACGGGCAGTGTCATTAACAGTGCCATCGCCATCATTTCTTGATAGCGCACATCAACTAGTCCCATGAAACGACGCAGCCCCAAGGTTAATGTGAACTTGTCAGGACTGTTGATATAGATCAGCGGAGCCATTAAATCATTCCAGTGGTTCACAAAACCAAAGATTGCAACTGTGGCAAGTGCAGGTTTGGCAAGAGGAAGCACAATCTGGGCATAAATCCGATAGCTAGAGGCTCCGTCAATGGTCGCTTGCTCGAAAATTTCTGGGGGAAGCGTTCGGAAGAACTGGCGCAATAAGAAAATGAAAAAGGCTCCACCACCAAAGTAGGCTGGAACAATGAGTGGCTTAAAGCTGTCTAGCCAGCGCAATTCCTTAAACAAGATAAAGGTGGGAATGAGCGTCACCACGCTGGGCAGCATCATCGTTGCCACCAATATGCCAAAGAGCATGCTGCGTCCTGGAAAGCGCAGTCGCGTAAACCCATAAGCTGCCATCGACGCCGTTAACACTTGCCCAAAGGTTGCCGTGATGGTGATTACTGCTGTATTGACGAAATAAAGCCCGAAATTGCCGCTGCTCCAGGCTGACCAAAAATGGTCCCATTGTAGTGGTGACGGAATCCATACTGGCGGCCATTCAGCCATTTGTGCATCTGGCTTGAGCGATGTAGAAAGCAGCCAGAGCAACGGCATGGCAAAGACAACCGAGAGTAGTGCCAACAGTATATAGGTTGCGACTTTTGTTATCGTTTTTCGGTATCTAATTCTTGACACGTTAAAGCCTGCCCTCCGTTTTTCACTGATCCAACCTTTCCCCATTGCAACGAAGTCCATCGTTTTGCTATGTTTTTGAAAATTGCGTGCAAACCTGTCACGAGGCGCAGTTCAGATTCAGGGAAACTTCTGAACCTGAGCTACGCCTTTGACGGATTCAATAGCTAAAGTGCGTTTCACTAGAAAACAAGAACTTTTTGTTCGACTTGGTTCTCCTGAATTACTGCTATTAAGGTTACGGAGAGAGTCCATAAAATTCTGGGTTTCTACTGAACTTCACTATAGGCTGTAGAATTAGCACTCTGTGTCCAGCAAAATGCCTGACGTATTCTAGCTGGGTACAGGATACTCGTTGTGTTTATCAAGGATAGTTTGGATTTTGGCTTGAGCAGCGTCCAATTCGCTTGTAATTTCAGCTCCGCCAATGAGGATGTTGTCAAACATGGTTGACATATCCCCTAGCGACTCAATTACTCCTACAAAAATGGGAATCCACTTGACCGTGTTGGCGGTGGCAATGAAGATTTCGCGCCGTGGATCCAATTCTGCCCAAGCTGCGCCCACGTCGGAACGGGCGGGCAACATCCAGAATTGATCTGAATAGGCTGTATAGAAATCGGGTGTCATCAGGAATTCCACAAACTCCCACGCTCGGTCAAAGTCGCCACCTTCCTTGAAGAAGTACCACCCGCCACCGCCATCGTAGTTGGCTTCAATGTTATACTCAGGGAAGACTGGACCAACCGTCAGGCCGTAGTCCAAATCTGGTGAATAGCGATCATAGTTAAGCACTCGCCCATTCGTATTCATCGCCAAACCAACTTGCCCAGCCGAGAAAGCGTCAATTCCTTCTGCCAGAGTGAGCGACTTTGTAAAAGCAGACAACTCTTCATAGCCGCCCTGCGAGTCTAGCAGCTGCTTGAGGAAGCTCATGGCTTCCTCCCCCTTCTCTCCAGCAATCGTTACCTGGTTCATATCTTCATTGACCATGTCACCGCCGAGGCACCAGAGAACGGTCAAGAACATGAGGTAGACTGGGGGA
This sequence comes from Anaerolineae bacterium, assembly GCA_038324715.1. Classification (GTDB taxonomy): domain Bacteria; phylum Chloroflexota; class Anaerolineae; order Caldilineales; family Caldilineaceae; genus QEUY01. The sequence goes on from JBBQIG010000617.1 coordinate 2,906, forward strand.
TTTCCAAAACTGGGTGTGAAGCCGACGGTCTCTAACCTGCCTGCGTCGTCTCGCGTTGTGAGTGCAACTGCCATTTCTTCAATTTCTGCCCAAGTTGTGGGTGGTTTTTCGGGGTCAAAGCCAGCTTCTTCCAGCATGCCCTTATGATAGTAGAGTGCTCTTGTGTCGGTAGTATAGGGGACAATCCACCGCTTTCCCCAAGAGATAGAATCTTTTTGCAATCGCTCCCAAATGGTGTCCCATTGAAGGGTCTCTGATGCATCATAGGAATCATCCAGTGGACGAATTGCATTACGCACAGCTAGATCGCCCACTTGCCAGCGCCCCAAATAGGAGACGGGTGGGGGTGCTCCAGCGGCCAAAGCCGCCATTGTCTTTGTATTGGTGTCATATTCACCCAGTTCCCATTTAACTTGGAAGTTGGCACCGCTTTCATTGAAGCGTTGCTGCATCAGTTCGCCGTGGTCTTGGGTGGGGTGCCAAAAGACGAGTTCTGCGGTCTCCGAACTGGGCGCACCACTGCTATCAGCGCCCGCGGCAGGGCCTGCTGTGGGTGCGGCACA
>JBBQIG010000618.1:0-3464 GCA_038324715.1 Anaerolineae bacterium
TGATTTCGGCGAAATATTGGCTCGCAAGTCGATGTATCGGACATCTACATCGGACGTTGGCCGACCGGTATGAGTTGTAGGCAATTCAGATCGTGCGCTGGCTAGACATAATGTGTCGTGCAGCACAGTTTGCTAGTCCATTATAGCGGTTTTCGTCTAGAACAAATGTCCAATCTGACATTGTCAAATTATACTGCTTTGAATATGCCGCCGCACATTTGTTTTGCGAGGCAATTTGTTGGTAAGTATGGGGGATGTATCGTGCGTTGGACAGGTAGTGCCGCCCCACCTTGGCGGCACTACCTGCCTGAAAGAAGCTTACAACATTGCTGCCATCAACTCATAAGAGCGTAGGCGTGCGGGGTACTCGGTCATCATATCCTGCACGATGATTTCTTTTAAGGCGAGGTCTTGGGTGATCTGCTCTAACTGCTCTTGCACCTGTTCGGGTCTGCCCGCCACGAAGCGCGGTGGCACGCCTGTCCCAGGCACATAGCGCTCCAGCGTGGGGAGGCTGCCCAGCAGATCAATGGCTTGATCTGGCCCCAGCAAGGGCGCGTTGATATTGCCCTGCGCAAGATTCTGGTACATCACATGCACGGGGGCAAGCTGGCGGCGCGCCTCTTCCTCTGAATCTGCACAGACGACATGGATGCCCAGCCTCACCTCTGGCTCTTGGATTCCCGAAGCAGTGGTGGAGGGGCTGAAATTCTTGCGATATAGATCAAGTATGCCTGGTGTTGCGCCTTGATTGATGAAACCGGCAAAGACATAGCGCAAACCAAGTTGCGCTGCCGCAGAAGCGCTCCATGAACTAGACCCCAATAGGTGCAATTCGGGCAGACTATCAATCGTGTGCAGGGGGATGTCGGCAAAGGGGTGATCTGTGGGAAAATCATTCTCCAACCACGCCACTAGCTCTACGATTTGAGCATTTGAATCACTGTGGAACTGTTTGCTCCTGTCTTGCTGCAAGGCAAGATCCAGATATGGCCCTGTCGTTGCCCTTCCAGCTCCCAAATCTATGCGCTCAGGATAGATTTCGTTGAGCGTGCAGAAAACTTCAGCGACTTTTAACGGGCTATAATGATTGAGGAGTACCGAACCCGACCCCACGCGGATCGTGGATGTCTGTGCTGCGATGGCTGCAATTAGCACTTCAGGCGCACGCCCGGCAACAGAAACGGCTCCATGATGTTCAGCGACCCAAATTCGTTTGTATCCTAAGCGTTCGGCCTGTTGCGCCACCTCAATGCTGTGAAGAAAGGCATCATGGCGCGTTTCTCCAGGTAGGACGGCTGATAAATCTACAATTGATAGCTTCATTGTTTGGTTTCTATGCTTAACGCAAATATCCGTACCTGACGAGTCAACCGGCTGGGCAAGCGGTTAAGCTCCCGCCTCAATCTCCTCAATGCGCGCCTGGAGTTTGCCCCAGACACTAGGGTGATCAATGGCAAAGAGGGTGAGCAGGCGGGCATCCTCGCCTGTGTCTTGATAATAGCCGCGCCGCAGACCCACTGCCACAAAACCTAGTTTCTCATAGAGGGCAAGCGCAGGATAATTGAAGACGCGGACTTCGAGTGTCAACGCGCTCACACCGTGGCTGCGCGCTTCCCCTACCATTTGCAACAAGAGCCACTCGCCGATGCGCCGCTTCCGCCATGCGGGGTGGGTGGCGATGGTCGTTACATGGGCATCATCACCCAGCAGCCACATGCCTCCATAGGCAAGGACTGGCACAATGGGGGGCAATTCCTCCCCATTCTCCCCAAGCTTATCCCCAGATTGCCCTTCATTTGCCCCTTGATAGTTCTCTATACCAGGACGCACTACCCAATAGGAACCGTTGCGGGTAACAATCTCTCGCTGATAGACATCAATCGACCAGGGGGATGGAAAGGAATTTACTTCGATCTCTGCCACTGTGGGCAGATCCTCACGGCTCATGCGCACAAATTTGGGTGCAAGTTCGATGGGAAAGCGAGCCATGACTATAACCCCGTGATGCCGAGTGGGGCCAGTAGATCACGCAATGCAGGGAAGGGTGACCAGATGAACAAGACCGTCAAGAGCAGCGCGCCCACGACAACCAGATAATCAATGGGGCGTGCATGAAGTTCTACATAGTTGGTGCGCCCGTCGCCACTCACATAGCCGCGTGCCTCCATTGCCAACACCAATTCCTCGGCGCGGCGGAAGGCTCCGATAAAGAGGGGGACGAGCAGCGGCAAGAGCGCACGCGCGGTTTTGTCGGGTCGCCAAAAGCGTCCGCCGATGTCTGCCCCACGACTAAGTTGTGCCTTGATAATGCGTTCAACTTCTTCGGCTAGTGTTGGCACAAAACGTAGCGCGATCGTCAGAATCAGGGCTAACTCATGTGAGGGGACGCCAAAACGACGGAAGGGGGCAAGCAGCCGCTCCACGCCATGCGTAAGCTCAGTGATGGTCGAGGTCATGGTAAGAAGGCTGGTGAGAAAGATAAACGAGCTAATGCGAATGAGACTGATGCTAATCAGTTGCAGGCTGTAGCGCGTGAAGCGCAGCCAGCCCCACTCAAAATAGACTTGCCCTGCGGGTTCCACCCAGCCTTGAAAGAGTAGCTGCATCACAAAAATAAAGACGAGTGCCGGTAGCCCCAAGAGAATACCGCGCCCGATGTAACGCAGGGAGATACGTGAGAGCAGGGCAATTGCAAACACCACCGCCAGAAAAAGCAGATTGGCAAGGATGACGCGGTTAAAGGAGATGGCAAGGATAAGCATGGCTGTGGTAACAATCTTGGCACGCGGGTCAAGCCGGTGGACGACGGAACCGGTGGGGATATATTGACCAATGGTGACATTGCGCAGCAGTTCAAAGTTATACATACGATTGTGGGTGCGACTCCAGCCTCTGCGTTAAGAATTCCGCTGCCTGCTCTGTTGTATAAATAGGGGGTGCATCGTGAATTAGCCCTGCATCCTTCAACGCTTCAATCAGGGTCGTGGCGACTGGCACGTCCAGCCCTAGCTCACGCAGGCGCGCACCATTGGCAAAAACAACGCTGGGCGTCCCTGCCATCACCGTGCGCCCTTCGTCAATCACCACCAAGCGCTGGCAGATCGCCGCCAACTCCTCCATGTTGTGCGAGATCATGACCAAGCTAGTCCCTGCGCTGTGCAAAGCCAGGATATGCTCTAGCAATTGCTGCCGTGCCGCGGGATCAAGCCCTGCGGTCGGTTCATCCAGCACCAAAATCTGAGGCTCCAGCGCCAATACACCTGCCAGGGCGACTCGTCGCCGTTCACCACCACTCAACGAAAAGGTCTGGCGATCCTTGAACTCGTCAAAGTCCAGCCCCACGGCAGTCATGGCACGACGCACGCGTTCACGTATCTCTTCGCGACTCAGCCTCAAATTGCGCGGGCCAAAGGCAATATCATCACCCACAAAGCGCTCGAATAATTGCGCTTCGGGGACTT
>JBBQIG010000619.1:0-3461 GCA_038324715.1 Anaerolineae bacterium
GGTGACATAGTTTTGCCACTGGACGTCTGGCGGAATCCACACTGGGGGAAACTTTACAATGTCCGCGGGCGTCTTGAGCGAACTCATCAGCGTCCAAAAGAGCGGAAAGCCAAAGAGAACGCATAAACTGATGACGAGTACATAGAGTAGTACGCGACCCGGTTGGAATTTAGTACCGCGTGTATTGGTACGTCGTGCAATGGTTGGTTGTGCAATGGTAGTCTCTGCCATTGGATTGGGTCTCCTTGCCTAATTGCCTTCGTAATGCACCCAGCGTCGTGAGTACGTTACTTGAATCCAGGTAAAGAACATAATGATCACCGTCAATACCCAAGCCAACGCACTGCCATAGCCCAACCGGAAGTATTGGAAGGCTTCCGTGTAGATGTGGAGCGCAAAGAACCAGGTTGCATACGATGGGCCACCTTTGGTTGCCACCCATGCTGTCGTAAAGACGTTGAGCGCACCAATGATCGCCAACACCATATTGAAAAAGATGGTAGGGGTTAAAAGCGGTAGCGTTACATTCCAAAACTTCCGTATTGGCCCCGCTCCATCCATCTCTGCCGCTTCATATAACTCCTGTGGCACACCTTGCAAGCCAGCCAAGAAGATGAGCATGGTATTGCCACCCACAGCAGCCCAAACGTTGATCATAATCACGGAGTAGAGTGCCGTATCGCGTGAAGACAACCAGTTCGGCGGTTCTGCAATGCCGATATCGCGCAGAATCATATTGATAGGCCCCATCTTGGGCTGAAGCAAGAAAGTCCAGACCACTGCCAGTGCCACAGCAGGAATTAGATGAGGAATGAAAAAGATGGTTCGATAGATATTTGTCCCTTTTAGCTTCTGGTTCAGCACAGAAGCCAACAACAATGCACCCACAATTGCTGCCGGAACATAGAAGGCGGCGAAGGTAAAGGTGCGACCCAGCGACTGCCAAAAGAGATCATCTTGGGTAAAGGCACGATTGTAATTTGCCAGCCCCAACCAGTCGGGAGCGCCGATCACCTCAAAATTCGTAAAGCTGTAGTAAAACGACGCTAAAATCGGCCCCATCCAAAAGACGGTCAAACCAATAATCCACGGCAAAGCAAAGACATAGCCCCAGAGCGCACGTTGGGTCTGAAACTTGCTCCTCGTGCCAACAATTCGCGCCAAAAGCGTAGGCTTCGCCGATGACGAACGGGGTGCACCGAGCTGATCTCGTGCAATCGCCATATCTCTCCTCCTCTCACAGGTACAACCACAAAATACCGCACACGGATACAGAATCAATCACTTCATTCCCCAACACAACCCAACATCATTGAGCCAGATTGAGCCAGGGTACGTCTTTCGAGCTACAGATTTTTCGAGCTACAGATTATCAGCGGATAACCCAATAACTCGCAGGGGCATCTTGCCATTTCGGCACAGTGATGGCATTGGGGTCAAAGACAATCTCCCCCGCACGCACCGTTAACATACATTCTAACTTCTTGTCACCCACAATCTTCGCTCGACCACAATCCATAAAGCCGAATTCGCCCTGCTGCATCTTAAAGACTGCAACATCAGCCTCGGCACCCACTGACAAATTGCCCAGTTCCGGGTGCCCAATCTCATTAGCGGGCGTCACTGTTGAACGATAGATGACCTCTTGCAACGGCACACCAATGTTCAGTATTTTATTCATAGTCGTCAACATGTCAATGACCACACCATGAACATTACGTACATGTAGATCGGTGCTGATCGAATCGGGCACAAAGCCATTCTGGATCGCAGGCACTGCGTTGCGAAACCAGAAGCTCCCGGCACCATGCCCCACGTCAAAGATGATGCCGCGCGCCCGTGCCTCGTGCATAAAGGCATTGGGCTTGCCATTCTCATCCAACACAGGAAACTGTTGGGCAAAGACATGGGTATGAATATCACCAGGGCGCATCTTCTTGAGGATCAGATCATCATAAGGTCGTTCGGGCCGCGGCCAAAAGTCCACCATCACTGGCTTGTTACAGATGTTGCCAGCTTCAATTGCCGGATCAATTGCGCCCCAAGGGGGATGCAATTCGTCAAAGGGCAGCGAGGTCCAATAATGGGCGGTCTTGATGCCCACACAAATATCAGGGTAAGCCAACACCACCGACGCCGCCAGTTCTGGATCCATCGTCTTAATGTCTTGCTCAAAAGGGCCAATCATCCCCAAATCAACAATGTTGATATAGGCAAAGATGCGTGTCTTGGAGAGGTCGATCACGGTGCGTTTGAAGTGCAAGAAGTGCTTTGCCCCCGCAGTCCCCGTGTCCACCATTGTCGTCACGCCAGACTTGAAGCTGTGTGAGTCTGCCATCACGCTCAACCCTTCGGGTTCACGCGTGTGATAGACATGGACATGAATATCAATGATACCTGGCGTAACATAATACCCGGTGAGATCAACCACCTTCTTTGCCAACGCCGGGTTAATGTCAGCAGCCACCGCAGCAACCTTGCCATTGGCAATTGCCACGTCCATCTTTCCATCAATGTTGTTCAGTGGATCAATTGTATGACCATTCTTCAACAGCAGGTCATACTGCAATTCAGGTTCCATTCAAGACGCCTTTAGATTGAATGAGCAAAGTCAGGATATTGGAAAAGTCAACCACTGCCCAGAGGTCAACGGCAGCACAGATAAGATGAACTGACCTACTAACAAAGGCCGCGGGTCAAGTGGATTGACCCGCGGCCTAAAGCCTACTGATTCTGGAGACTCTTTTGGTAGAGTGCCACACCATAAAACTCATACGAAGCCGCGCGATCCGGCACATCCACCACATGCACGGTAAAGCGCGCAGGCACGCCGTTGTCTGGACAATGCTCACGGAAATAGCCGCCATAGGCCCGCCGGTATGCCTCCCGCAGCCGCTCAATCTCCTTGATATAACCTTCAGGGTCGAGTAGCGGATTGGGTGACTTGGGCAGACAGCCAAAGGCATGGATTTCAACAAAATCCACATCCGCCAGCTTGTCACAGATGCCAGCGTCTTGCAGCCACTTCTCCCAACATTGAAAGACCAAGGGGATTTCAGTATCAGGATCCATATACGCCAGCGTCTCCAGCCCCAACACACTCTTGGCTGAATAGCCGCCGGTTAACCCTGCAAAGTGGATGCGTAAATCACCATCTGGCTGCTCTTCCACGACGAGACTCGAGAGCACAGGCTCATCACCGGCATAATAATAGGTGAGTTTGCCCCGCTTCTTAACATTAAAGGCCATGCAGCACTCCTTGAGGTAATTTGTAGATGGACAACGGAATGTTGCCCCTATGATCGCACTCTGGCTGCGCTATTCATGCGGCAGAATAAGCGGCAGAACAAGCGATATCGGTGAAGATAGACAACAGTAGCGTGAGAGACGCCAAGCGCGGTGGTGCGCCGTAGATGGGCGATTGATTCCTGTGCCGATTGGCCAGTGTGAATGACTTCAAT
>JBBQIG010000620.1:0-3451 GCA_038324715.1 Anaerolineae bacterium
CATGACGATGCCTGTTGCCATGTGGTGGATCATAGTGCCAGCGTAAAGACGCCGGTGCAAGCGCGCTTGCACCAGTCATTGCTCACGGCAGGGGATGACTTTTTGGATATGTCGCGCTATTTGATTGTCGGCTCCATGCTAGCCGCCACCATGCAGACGGTGGTTCCACAGTCGGCACTGCTCTCGATTGGGCAAGGTTCTGTGGTTTCGGTTCTGGCAATGCAAGCCTTGGCTTTTGTGCTTTCCATCTGCTCTACGGTCGATGCCTTTGTGGCGCTGGCCTTTGCTGGAACCTTTACAACTGGTTCTGTGTTGGCCTTTTTGACCTTTGGCCCGATGGTGGACATTAAGAGTTCGCTGATGTTTATGAGCGTTTTTCAGCGGCGTCCGGTTCTTTATCTGATCCTGCTGCCCTTCCTGTTGACCTTTTTCATCGGCGTCTTTTGGAATTTGAATGTTGGACTCTAACCTATGCGATTGATGCAATCAGAACGTTTTCAAGGCTTTCTCAAGGCGATTTTGCTCTTGGGCACTGGCATGTTTCTTTATGGGCGCATTGCCAATGGCACGTTGTATTACTACATCAACGAGAAATTCGCAGGCTTCACCCTCTTTGGTGTGGTGGGGCTGGTGGCGGTGGGATTGGCTTATCAGTTCGGCAAGCGCCCGACTGCCACGCCAGCGCATGATCACGCACATGATCATGCATCGGCCCCTGATGCGCACGAACATCACGTGCATCAGCAGCAAGGGCAGGAGCATAATGCCCATGCCGGTCACTCCCACGCAATCTCTTGGGGGGGAGCTTTGTTGGTGGCGTTGCCTGTGATCTTGGGGCTGGCTGTGCCGCCGCGTCCTTTGGGGGCTTCGGCATTGGATAACCGGGAACTCAGCATGAGTTTGGAACGTTCGGCCATTCCCGCCTCTGTGCAGGAATCCGCTGCCAAGGCTGCTGGTGAGCGTAACATGCTGGATTGGTGGCGAAGTTTTCAAGCCAACAATGACTATAACAGCTTCACCAACCAGGAAGCCAAGTTCATCGGCTTTGTCTACAAGGATGAGCGCTATGGCGAAGGGCACTTTCTGGCTACGCGCTTTATTGTCAGTTGCTGCGTGGCAGATGCCGCAGTGGTTGGGCTTGTGGTGCGTTGGCCTGATACGCTTGCCTTAGAGGACGATCAGTGGGTGGAGGTGAGCGGCAAATTTGCCCCCAGCAGTCTTGAGAATTGGAAGCCGCCCATATTGGTGGCAGAGAGTGTATCCATTGTGGATGCACCTGCCCAGCCCTATCTATATCCCTAACGATTTCTAGATGAACAATTCTACAGTAAGCTCTACGATCGCCACAGGACGTTTTGACCGAGCCGTCTGGTTGTTGATGGCTACCCTGTTGTTGATTACCTTTGTGGTTATCTGGCGCGGTGATCGCGTGGGCATTAGCGTGCTCACCCTGTCGCCTGCACCAGAGACAATGGGCGTCTCACCGCGCAGTCAACTGCGTATTCGCTTTGACCAACCGCTGGATGAACGTAGCATCGACCCCACGGCTTTAACCGTGACCCCCCCACTTGATGGGGAGGTGCGGAGTGAGGGGGACAGCCTGATCTTTGTCCCTGTGAGCGGTTTTAGCCCAGACACTGCATACACGGTTGCGCTTGCGCCGGGGCTGCAAAGCCTGCAGGGACGTGTTCTGCATGAGCCGGTGAGTTGGCGCTTTGAAACGGGAAACACCAACATTGTCTATTCCCAGGTGGATGCCAACGGCAAAGAGCAACTTATGATTGCCGGGGTCAAGTTGCCCACGGATGGCGCAGGAGAAGCAACTTTGGAGACGCCTCGCCAACTAGGCAACGCCGAGTATGGCATTTGGGACTTCGGCGTGGATGCCAACACAGGGCAAGTGGTCTATTCGGTGCTCAACGAGGATGGCACCAGCGATCTCTGGACGCTCACGCCTGAGGCGACCGAGCCAACGTTGTTAATTGCTTGTCCAGATGCGGCTTGTAATAGTGTCGCCTTTTCGCCCGATTCGCAGCTCTTGGCTTTTTCGCAACGCAACGCAACGGATTTTGGTGTGCCTGTGATTAGTCCCCCGCGACTTTGGCTGTTGGATGTGGCGGGAGGCAGCAGTGTACCTCTTTTTCCAGATAGCCAACAGTTAGCCTTTGATCCTCGCTGGTCACCCAACGGGCAATGGATTAGCTATCTCTCTCCCGACTTAGGCGGCGTGGGCGTCTACAACTTGGAGAATGGGTTGGAGCGTTTCTACGCCACGACGACCGGGGAAGCGGCGGTTTGGCACAGCCAGCGCAACGAACTGGTGGTGAGTGAGATGCTCAATGAGGGCAATACATTTGAGGTACACCTCTTTGTCATTGACCCCTTGACGGAGACACGCCAAGATATTAGCACCCATGAGTTCCCGGTGGAGGATAATTCGCCTGCCTTTTCGCCCGATGGGGAATGGATTGCCTTCCGGCGTAAGGAGATAGAAGGCCCACGCGCAAGCTTGGGCAAGCAGTTGTGGCGAATGCGCGCGGATGGTAGCGAGGCAGAGCCTTTGACGCAAGCGCCAGAGTTTGACCATGGGCCTCCCCTATGGTCGCCTGATGGTCGTTATTTGCTCTATCATAGTTTCCCCCTGCGCGGGCCTGATGTAACGCTCTCTGTCTGGATACTCGATGTGACGAGCGGGCAAGCGTGGGAAGTGGCAAAACCGGGGCAGCGTCCTCAGTGGGTTCCATAACGGTGGGTTCCATAGGAGGAGAGAGGCAAGAGATGAGCCAGCAAGCAGAGAATCAATCAGCTAGCCAACCACATAATCATACCCATGCTCATGAGCATGTACCCGTCGATGACATCCTGGCGCGTTTGCGCTTGGCAGGATATAAGATTACGCCTCCTCGATTAGCTGTGTTGGAGGTGATTGAGCAGAAGGGTGAACACCTGAATCCAAACGAAATTTTGGAACAGGCCAAAGCCATCCATCCTGCGCTGGGACGTGCGACCGTCTATCGCACATTGGATCTGCTTACGCAATTGGGTGTTGTGCGCCCGATTTATGTGGGCGAGAGCGGCCCTACCTATATTCGTGCCGATGGCAATCATCATCACCTTGTCTGTTCGCGCTGTGGTCAGGTGGTGGATTTTGACCAGTGTGTGGCTGACCAGATGACACATGAGCTTTCGGCGCGCTTTGGCTTTGAGATTATGAGCCACTTGCTAGAGTTCTATGGTCTTTGTGCCAAGTGTAGCGCAACAAAAGAGGGTTGACAGGCGTACTTAGTAAGCTGGTTTCGTGGACGATCTAGCAGGGGTACTATACTGAAACCAGTCGAGAGTTGCGCAACAAGGATCGTTTCTGATCTTACTTACCCCTCTGTGGCAGATGATATAGCATAGAGCCTTACGCCACTCTCTCAAATACTCAAAGATGAGGCAAAGATGAATC
>JBBQIG010000621.1:0-3446 GCA_038324715.1 Anaerolineae bacterium
ACGACGGATCTGACCATTGCGCATGTTGTTGTCAGTTACCAATAAAGATGCGTCAATGATGATGGGACTAACTGTGGACTGGCTGTACTCATCAAAATTCACTGTGATTTCGCCTTCAACACCATTCCCCCGTCCAACCACGCTGGTGGGGTTACCCATGAGCAACTCGGTAAGGGTAAAACGCGCATCAGACTGAGCCGAGTCAATCACAAAAGTCATAGAGCCAGTCGCCCCAGCCGCTTCTTCCACAGGTGCTTCAGTGGCTTCGGTGCTTGCTTCTTCTGTGATCTCTTCTGTAGCCTCAGTTGTGACTTCCGCTGCTTCGGCTTCAGGCATCGCGGCCTCTTCGGCAGGAACCTCAGTCGCTTCGATAGCAGCTTCCGCTATGGGTGCAGTTGTGGCAGCAGCGGGCGCAACAGATGCAGGCGCACCACACGCGGCCAAGACGATGGTCAAAAGTAGCGTCAGTGTAGCTATCCAAATGCGATTACCCTGTCGATTCACTTGCAACATAAAGAGTGTGCTCCTTGTGATGCTTCTTGTGATGTTTCTTGTTTGGAATGATGATTTGTACTGTTGGATTTGTACTGCTGAGTAAGAATCTGCAAATAGCTCTTCATTCACATTTATGCAAACTTTTAGCTGTGAAAAACCTTGTCTAACTTGTCTAACTACCAGCTAGCAAAACAGCATCAAACAACCGAGCCTACTTTCGTATCAAGCCAAACTGCTTGATCATCGCCCAATCAAAGAGGCTGGATGGAATTAGGCGTGGCAAAATCCACCCTCGCCAATAATCATTGACCAAAATATAGCGAGCTTTGGGCTTGGGTTGTTCTAAGGCTCGCGCCACAGCCAGAGCAACACGCTTTACAGGCATCCCGCCTGAACCCAATTCGCCCGTGGTCGCCTTCATCTGCGCCACGCCCTCGGCATAATCTGTCGCAGCATAGCGTGCCAAGTCCTCACCACTCGCCTTGGTCCAGATGGGCGTTTGCACAGCCCCCAAAACCATGACGATTACTTTAATGCCATATAGTGACAACTCGCGCCGCAACCCATCAGAGATGGATTCCAGCGCATATTTGGAGGCGGCATAGGGGGCAAGGAAGGGATAGGTGGTATAGGCGCTCACAGAGCTAATGTTGATCACGCGCCCTGGTGGGTGGGCATAGTCAGCCCGTCCGCCCAACAGCGGGAGCAGAGCTTGTGTCATTGCCACCACCCCCACCACATTGACATCAAACTGGTAACGCAGCTCCTCTAAATCCACGTGCATCAACGGCCCAGCAACAGCAATCCCCGCATTGTTCACCAGCCCTGCCAAGCCACGATCACCCACCAACGCCTGAATCTCAGCCGCCGCACGCGTCACCTCTTCATCGTCTGCCACATCCATCAACACGGGCTTCATCCAGCGCCCCAGTTCAGCACGCAGCCGATCAGCATCAGCTTGCTTGCGTACCGTACCCACGACCTGATAGCCGTGGGCAATCAACTCTTGGGCAATGCCATAGCCAATGCCTGAAGACGCACCCGTTACGACAACGGTAGGTTTGTCGGTGAGATTTTCCATTTCTTCGTCAAGCCGATCTTCGTTCACATCTGCACTCGTATCTTTAGTCATTTCTATCTCCTGCCCACTGAATGGGTCTGGTTGGGTACGATTCATCGAATCGGTGCATTCATCAGTCATTATGATGGGCAAATTCTACATCGGTCTTGGAAACAGTCAGAATGAGAAGTCCCGTCGCCAACAGCTTGCCCACAGAAAAGGTATCAACCAAGATACCATCAATTCCCAACCAGTCCACAGAGAGAAACTACTGGAAGACACGAATAGAGACACACGAATAGAGACACATGATAGAGACACATGATAGAGAAATGGACTACAGGAGAAAATGGATTACAGGGGGAGATGAGCAGCAGTCTCTCAAAGATCAATTTTCAAAGTGCCAGGTGGCGTCACATGGACAATCCGCCCACAGTACAACGTCACCATATACGTCACCGTATACTTTCACTACATGGGGAAAGGGTATAAGGCAGCTAGTTTAGCTGAAGTTGAGCAAAAGATTGGACAGAGATGAGTGACCGGCTTATTAGAACCTTCGCACTCAAATAAAGCCGTTGCAAGAGGTAGCGTGCGGGGTAGTAGGTATTTGCGCTTAGGGTCTTCCCATCTGCTTGTGACACGAAGGCCCTAAGCGCAGAATTAGGGCTAGTGTGCGGGTGCACCTGCAAAACGCGATGGAGGTGGCGTGGCAGGTTCAGAAGGAAGAGCAAGCGCCGCCGCAATATCAGCCAACGCGCGCATTGCCAATTGAGCGGGATCATCACCAGGCTGCGGGAAAACAGGTGCCAGCGGAATCACTTCAGCCAAAACAACACCGGGATTGCGTGCCAATCGCCAAAGCGCAGCCCACAACTTCTCCCCTTGCCCCCCATGCCAAATCACTACATCAAGCGGAAGATAGCGCAATCCGCAAGGTACATACGAGATCCCCTGCGCCACGGCTACGGCAAAGGCACCATAACGGAAGGGATAAAGTTGATGCCCCGGCCCCAATCTTCCTTCAGGAAACAGGACAATTGGCGGATGCGCATCTTGCTCCATTGCTGCGACAATTGCACAGCGCGCCTGCTTGCGTGCCTCCCGATCCTGGCGTGCCACAAATACAGTGCCAATGCTCTTGGTAATCCAACCCACGACTGGATAGCGCATGACCTCTGTTGCTGCAACAAAACGCATGGGCCACAGTGAAAGCAGCACCAGCGGGTCGAGCAACGACAAATGATTGGGGAAAACAAAACCAGTGTGCTGGCGCAACTTTGCCGGTTCATGGCAAATCACTTGCACTCGAAAGATCCGGCACATGCAGCGAGAGATTCCCAACACAATCCACCCAGCCAAGCGCACACCACGCACACGCAAGGGTGCAATTCCACCCAACAGGATCACCATTGCTCCCGTGGTCACAGTCACAGCAGCCAGGATCATACGTATCACTGCCACAATGTAAAGCATCTGTGGATTATCCCTCTAGATTCTTTATGATGACAAACAAGATTGCAACGTACCACTGCCAGTTTTTCGACAGGCATCAAATTATGCAAACAAGCTACACTTACAGATTGCAGTAAACTTTAATCAATATTACTGTCGCGCATTTTACATCGGTAGTTGCCGACTATCAACTGCGAGAAAGGGTCATGCCACAATTATGCCATCTGCTCCATCTTCTTCATCTTCTTATGCTTGAGCAGAGGCAAATGTTATAATAGCATCCGCCTCATAGAGGGTACTTTGCATTAAACTACCACCGCAGGCCCACAACACCATAAGGCTCCACTACTTTGTATCTTCATACCTGTATCTTCATACCTGTATCTGCATAGTTGATGATTGCTGTACTTGTAATTTCACCTTATGTCTCACCCTA
>JBBQIG010000622.1:0-3446 GCA_038324715.1 Anaerolineae bacterium
TCTGTCCTATCTCTGTCCTATCTCTGTCCTATCTCTGCCCTATCCGTGCCCTGTACTGCATTCCCAATCTAGTAGCTTCCACGTACCAAACTCTTTCATGGCGCAGTTTTTCATTGTTAAGAGCGTGGCGTATGATGTCGCAGAATGCCGCGGCACTCTGGTACTGAATTGTGGTCGCAATGGCTCGTTTAAGAGTAGGGGGACTTCTAATGAGCACCGTTCTTCATAAACAAAATTATGCCCAGCGTCGTCAAGCTGGTTCTGCTGCCACTTCTGAGCAGACCACGCTGATAGGTGGGTTGCGCTTTGATTGGTTGCTATCTCTCTTGAGTTTGGTTTTTGTGGGAGGGCTTTATCTCGATGGCTGGGCACACAATCATGACAAAACCGATACCTCCTTTTTTACGATCTGGCACGCTTTCTTCTACAGTGGCTATTTGCTGATTGCCCTGGTCTTGGTAGCGACGTTGTGGGTAAATCATCGCCGGGGGGCAACGTGGGCGATGGCGTTGCCTGTGGGGTACTCGCTTTCACTGCTGGGGCTGTTGATCTTTGCCGTTGGCGGTGTCGGCGATATGCTTTGGCATGAGATCTTTGGTGTTGAACAGGATTTTGATGCCCTCTTTAGCCCTACTCATTTGATCCTTGGGATTGGACAGGCGTTGATTGTCACAGGGCCATTGCGTGCGGCATGGTCACGTCTGGATCAGCGGCTCAGTTGGAGAATGGCAGGGCCTGCGCTTCTCTCGCTCGGCACACTTATTTCAGTGTTGACCTTTTTTATGATGGCAGCCCATCCCTTGGCAAGCAACAGCGCCGGAGCCGCTCACAACTTTAGCTCTATGGTAGGAGAGGTCGCTGGAGTGATGAGTCAATTGGTCACGACGACCCTCTTCATTGGGCCACTCCTGCTGGCTGTGCGCCGCTGGCAGTTGCCCGTTGGGAGCTTAATCCTCGTGTGGGGCATGAATACGGTGGCAATGGCTGTGATCAATTGGCACCATTCCTACACGCTTTGGCAGATGCTTGCCATGCTCGGCGCGGTGGTGGTTGCAGAAGGGCTGCGGCTGCGCTTGGAACCACTGATGAACAATACCGCCGCCTTGCGCGTTTTTGCTGCATTGGCACCCATGTTGCTTGTCGGCAGCTACTTTATTGCCTTGCTTGCCACTGAGGGAACCAGTTGGAGCATCCATCTATGGACAGGCACGGTGGTAGAGTGCGCAATTGCGGGTTGGCTTTTGAGCTACTTAGTGGTGCCACCGGCAGTGCCACTTGCGGAACCTGATTTAGAGTGAACCCTTGGCGCAGATCGGTTTTGGCTTCAACAGAGGATTGTAATTTGGGGTTATCTTTGTCTCACTCCTACAATGCAAAATTGTCTATGAATACCGTCTGTGAACTTTGCGGTTTAATTTTTTTGAGAACAAACGCCAAATTGGCGAGGAGCATATTGTATGCAGGTTTTGGTTACGGGGAGCCGCGGGCGCATTGGCTCTGTGATTGTGGAACAATTGCGGGCCGCAGGGCATGGCGTGGTCGAGTTTGATCGTGTTTTGGGCCATGACATGCGCGATGGTGTAGCTGTGCGCGCTGCTGCACAGGGCTGTGACGCCATTATTCACCTGGCATCGCTTTTGGGCAGCCCCAAAGATGACCCTGATGAAACAATGTCTGTTGGGTTGCAAGGCACATGGCATGTGTTAATGGCGGCGAAGGAAGCTGGGGCAAAGCGCGTGGTCAGTTTTAGCAGCGTGAACGCGTTGGGAATCTTTATGGGGCAACATGCCCCTGACGACTTCCCGATTGACGACGCGCATCCACCGCGCCCGCGCAGCACCTATGGCATGATGAAGCGGCTTGGTGAGCAGATGTGCGAAATGTTTACCTTTAACACGGGGATCACAACCATCTGCTTGCGCCCACCAGGCGTCTACCTCCCCGACCGCTATGCCATGACGCGCGAGCGTTGGGCCGCAGATCCTGAGTCGGAGTGGAAGCGAGGGTGGGAGTATGGAGCTATTTGTGATGTGCGCGATGTGGCGTCGGCGGCAGTACTAGCTCTCACCTGTCCCGATCCAGGTCACGTCACCTTGTTGCTCTGTGCCGATGACATTGCTTCCGACACCCCCAGCCGCGAAATGGCGGCGAAGGTTCATCCCGATGTACCGTGGCGAGGGGGCGCGGAATATGAGGCAGATCCCTTTAAGGCACTCGTTGATAACAGCAAAGCCAAGCAAGTGCTGGGCTGGCAGCCAAAGCATACCTGGCGCGCCGGAGGCAAAATCTAAGTCGTTGTACCCAGACTGAAACATTCATACCCGAGACCCCGACAGAGAGCTGTTTACATCGTTTCTGTCGGGGTTTCTGCGTGCGTGCCGCTTGCAGATGTTCTGCGCCAGTAGACCTTGTGGCCCACAAACTTTCCACACTGAAGGCAGCGTCGCCAGACTCTCTTTCCAGAACTCGATGCCTTCCAACGTATCCCGCCAATATCCCAATAGGATATCTCATTGCCACAAGATGAACATTTCATCATCCACGAGCGCGAATCGGCTTCCATCGATTTGGCAGTCTCAGGAAAGTATTTGATGAAGAAGCGTTGTATCCAACTACTCATTGGGGGAACCTGCTTTCAATTATAGTGGCGGTATAACAGCATGAATCTTCTGGTTGAATTTAGGCAAGCACAAAGTTAAAGAGCGCGTCCATCACATTCTTGCCATCAACGGTTGCCATACTCGATTCGACCAAGAGGGAGGGGTGGAAGATGCCGTCGCTGTTATTGCTGGCTTCATCTGGAAAGTAAAGTTGCGTGGTCAAGACGGGCTGGTTAGGCTCTTGCACCTTGACATGGATGTGGCGCGTGCGACCTGGGTAAAGCCCTGGGACGATGGTCGTCAACTGGTAGCGTCCCTGCTCATCGGTGAATTGATGGCCGCGCAATCTGTAGCCCACATTGTCATAGTTTCCCGCATCATCACAATGCCAGAAATCGACCAAGGCACGACTTACAGGTGTACAGTCTGTCTTGAGCACATAGCCACTCAACAACAACTCTACCCCTGTTATCCCTTCCTCTAAAAATGAGACCCGTTTTGGGGTGTTTGGCGTGTAGTAAGGTCCTTCAGTTTGGGCAAGGGTCGGCTCATCGTCATCATCTGCACAGGAGAGCGTTGGCTCCAGTGTCACGGATGAGGGCAAAGATTCTGGTGCAGACGCGGGTGCAGATTGTGCTTCAACTGGCGCGGTTGTCGCTTCTAGGCTGGGGGTAGATGGCGCGGGGGTTGGCGCAATGCAAGCCGCCATCATCGCACTCGCGGGCAAGGCAAGCGCTGCGCGCAGGAATGTGCGTCGCGAAGGTAGTGGCGAAGATGGTGACGAAGATAATGGCGAAGGTAATTGACGGGTCATTTTTGAACTCCTTACAAAGCAAACTGTACTGC
>JBBQIG010000623.1:0-3445 GCA_038324715.1 Anaerolineae bacterium
TCTCAAATTCGCCTTCTGAGGAAAACCATGTACCTGTTTCTCCCGCTGCTGTGGCAACTGTAGGCGTGCCTGTACTGGATGGCGAAAGAACTGAGCCGCACTACCGGGCGCGTATATTGCTTGCCGAAGACAACCTCGTTAACCAAAAGTTGGCTTCACGTATTTTAGAAAAGCTAGGTTTTTGGGTGGAGGCTGTAGACAATGGCGAGGAGGCACTCCGTATGTTGAATTCGATCCCTTATGATCTTGTGCTAATGGATGTACAGATGCCCATTCTTGATGGCTTCTCCACCACTCAAGCGATTCGCGCAGGCGAGGCGGGTCTCTCCAATACTGAAATTCCGATCATCGCCATGACCGCCCATGCCCTCAAAGGTGATCGCCAACGTTGTCTTGATGCCGGAATGGACGATTATGTAGCAAAACCAATTCAGCCTCGAGAACTGGTTGACAAACTACTCTTATGGCTGGGCAAGAATCCTCTGAACGGGATCGTGAATGGGGCTGTGAACGGGAAGTCGGTTACAGGATCACATTCCGATGCTGACCCAGTCGCATAGTGCCTTCAACTCTTGTATCAAAAGGCAAGCAGACTGGGCTTTATATGAGGCTTTATAGAAGAGGTTCTACACGAGTCCGTGTAGATAGGCTTTACGGCGCTCTTCGGGGAATTTCTCAATGGCGTAGCGCAACATCGTTCGCGGCATTGTCTGATAGCGCAATTGCAAGAAGGCTTCCTCTACGGCTACATTACGGTTTCCCACTTCACGCAACATCCACCCCACCGCTTTATGAATCAAATCATGGCGATCTTGCAGGAGCAGATCGGCGATGTGCAGCGTCTGTGCATAGCTGTCGTGGCGAATGAAATGAGAGGTTGCCAGGATGGCAATGCGTCGCTCCCACAGGCTGGGCGACAGGGCTAGCTGGGTCAATCGCTCGTTGGGGTCTTCATTCTGTGCGTTGCTAAAAAGCTGTGCGCCCACAATTTGCCCCGCAGAACTATCGATCAAGTCCCAGTTGTTGATGTGTGCCGTGTGTGCCAGGTAATCGTCAAAGATCTGCTGGCGACGTGCGAGATCACCCCGTTGATATTGCTCTACCCAAATTAAGAGTGCAAAGAGTCGATCTTCATGCCAGGGTGAGTGCAACAAGTCCAGCACATCCGCATGGGGTAAGTCACGCGATTGCCGCACCAACTTGCGTAGCGCCGGCACACGGATTCCACGAAAGCTATCCCCTTCGCCATACTCACCTGGGCCTGTCTTGAAAAAACAAGAGAGATTTTTGGCATCTTCCGGGTTGGCAAGTGCTTCTAGCTGCTCTGTAATGATTTGGTATGTGGCAGTTTGTTTGGTGATGGAGGTGCGCGACATTGGCAAAGCCCCTCGTTCTCTATAGCTTGTTTGTCTTAATTTTGTTTGTCTTGTGATCTGCTGCAAATGATCTTATTTCAGTGCATAGCCAGCAATGTGGGGCTTGATGATAGGAATATCTGTGTTGAAGCGTTCAATATGAAGCGAGGCAAAACCAGCCTTTTCGAGCGCCTGCTCAATTTCGCGGTTGGGGTGACAGCCATCGCCAACGGCACTCCAAATGGGGCGTACAAAGTTCTGCACGCGCCGCAGCCCTGTCCCCGCGTTCGCCGCCACATGCTCAATAAAGACAAAACGCCCGCCCGGTTTGAGCACGCGCTTGACCTCTGCCAGGGCAACGTCGAGGTCATGCACCGAGCAGAGTACAAGTGTGCTGACCACTGCATCCATGCTTTGGTCAGCGGCAGGGAGCGCCTCAGCATGACCAGTACGCAGGTCAACCATGCGCCCCTGGCTGGCTGCCCTTGCACGCAGATTGTCGTGCATATAGGGGTTGTGTTCGACGCCGATCCATTGCACATCGGGTGCGTAATAGATCAGATTCGGCCCGCTGCCAGGGCCGATCTCCAACACGTTGCCCTGTAGCTCGCTCAAGAACATGCGCTTATAGGGCGCAATAGCGGCATCGTGTGCATCTTCCCCTGCCATCAACTTGGCAAAGAGACGAGAACGTAGCCCGCTTTTGGGGCGAAGGTCGGCGGGGTTTAGCTTGTTAGGACTGTTCGTGTTCATAGTGGGTAGACTGTTATAGGGTGAACATAGATCGAAGAGGACGAGTCCTCACCATGGAATGAACCAAATGAGCGTATGTGCTCATTGTACCCACAAAACGAAATCTGTCGATGATTCATTGCCGCGCGTGAGGCGAATTGTTGAAGCGCGCGGCTGGGTCTATACTGTGATCTATACTGTGAGTGGATGACCTCTCTGATTCGTTGATCTAGCCTGTTTACTTTGTCTTGCAAGAGAGTCTTAAGAAATCTCCTGCTCCCCGATGCGCTACTAGAACTATCTGTTGAGAACTAAGAATACTTATGGCAAAGACTGCAACTTCATCATTTGGCGCGTCTCGTCGTGAATCGCATGATGCGTCAACTTTTTATAGCCGCACGCTTTATCAAGGAAATCCCACTCCCTTGACTCCCTCTGCACCCACCTCTGGGCTTGGGGAGTCGCCAGCGCCGGTAACTGTGCCAACACCAGAGGGCTGGGCGGATCAAATTTATCTTCACTCTGCCACGGCAATGACCCCCGTTCCCGATAATAGCGTGGCGTTGGCTTTCACCTCACCCCCTTACAATGTGGGGAAGGAATACGATGCCAACATGTCGTTGGACGCCTATTTGGAGCTTATTCGCGCCGTGGCGGATGAGGTCTACCGTGTGCTGCGTCCTGGCGGGCGTTATGTGGTTAATATTGCCAACTTGGGGCGCAAACCCTATATTCCCCTGCATGCCTATTTCTATGCAGTACACATGGCTGCGGGATTTTTGCCGATGGGCGAGATCATCTGGCGCAAAGGCAAAGGCGCGAATGGGAGTTGTGCATGGGGCAGTTGGCGCAGCGCGCGTGCCCCGCGCCTGCGTGATGTACACGAATATCTGCTTGTCTTTGCCAAGGGTGAGTATGCGCGTCCCGAACGCGGTCTCTCTGACATTGAGCGCGATGAATTTATGGAGGCGACGCTTTCCGTGTGGGATATTCTGCCCGAATCGGCCAAGCGCATCGGCCATCCTGCCCCCTTTCCTGTGGGCTTGGCTGCGCGCGTGATCCAGCTTTACTCTTATGTAGGTGATGTTGTGTTGGATCCATTTTTGGGATCAGGGACAACTGCGGTGGCTGCTGTGCAGAATGGACGACACTACGCCGGCTTTGAGGTTGACCCTTCTTATGTAGAACTCGCCCAGAGCCGGATCGTGGCAGCACAGAGTGCCTTGCTTGTTCCTGAATCAATTGAACCCACGCTAGTTGAACCCGGTATTGCACCTGATCCACTAGCACCAGAAGAATAAGTTGCTTTTGCGACTTTCCGATTTGTTTGCTCCCCAAGGAACCCGCATGAACCGCCG
>JBBQIG010000624.1:0-3445 GCA_038324715.1 Anaerolineae bacterium
AGGCTGTTTGCAAAATCACGTCAAACACTTCCTACTTTGTATAATGTACAAGACGATTCCAGAACGATTCCAAACCAGACGCTCAACCAACGCACCCCCAAACAAGTGTCCCCTAGAGCTTCATTATAAAGCGCAATCAAAGAGGTACGTATGTCCACTGCAACCGAACATCCTATTGACGATCCAAATAGTGCCAATCTAAATAGTGACAATTCAAATAAGAGTCCCATCCGCCTAGCCCTGATTGGGGCAGGTCACTTTGCCCGCGATTCCCATCTCCCTTCTCTGCTGCATCACCCCGACCTCTTTGAGATCGCGGCAGTCTACAGCCGTACCACCACAAGCGCACAAACGCTGGCCGAACAAATTCCCTATCCGGTCGATATTAGTACGGATCTTGATGCACTCTTGGTGCGCGACGACATTGAAGCCGTCGATATTCTGTTGCCCATCGCCGAGATTCCAGACGCCATTTCTCGATCCTTTCAGGCAGGCAAACATCTCCTCAGCGAAAAGCCCATTGCCCCCGATCTAGCGACCGGGCATGCTCTTTTGACGCAATACGCCCACCACCCCAACATAGTCTGGATGGTGGGCGAAAACTGGCGCTATGAAGAGAGCTTTTTGCGCGTTGCCGAGATGATCCGCACGGGCCTCATCGGCACACCCTTAACCTGTCACTGGGCAATTTATACGCCCATAACAGCCAAAAATAAATATTATCACACCCTTTGGCGGCGTGATAGTTCTTTCCCTGGCGGATTCATATTAGATAGCGGAGTTCACCACATTGCGGCGTTACGCATGATGGTGGGGGAAATCGTTGAAGTCAGCGCCACCATGCGCCAAAACTCGCCCGATTTGCCACCAGCAGACACCGTTGCCGCCACCCTCACCTTTGGCAATGGCGTCATCGGCACCTATCTTGCCACCTATGCAACGGGTGCACCTTGGCCTCCCCAGCTTCACATTGGTGGCAGCGAGGGAAGCATACGCGTTCAGCGTAAGGAAATTGAACTCACGCGCGACGGGCAGACCGAACGCGTTGACACCGAAGGCTTTGATGGTGTAGAAAAAGAGCTTGTCGCCTTTGCCGAAGCAATTCGCAAAAGCATCCCCCACCACAATTCACCCGATGCAGCCATGCGTGACCTGGCTGTGATGGAGGCGCTGCTCGCCTCGGCAGCAACGGGTCAACCGGTAGCCCCGGCGCTGATATAGTTCATATCGCGGCGCTATAGTCAATATAAAGAGGCGGCATAGCCATCTACTTCTTGCTGAGTTGTGAAGCAAATGGTAGCCAATCAGCCTAGCACGTCCTCTTTGGTTCGGTGATTTCGCCCAAAATTGCTACAATAAAGGAAATAGACATAATTGATGATACCCCCTATAGATTCAATAGAGTGAGAAATTAACCACAAGTATGCAACCAAACGAAGCAGTTCTTTACGAATCACACATGCACACGCCACTCTGCAAGCACGCGCAGGGTGAGCCGGAAGCCTATGCAGCCGTTGCCGAGCAACGCGGGCTGCGTGGCATCATCGTCACCTGCCACAACCCACCTATTGATAACTGGTCGCCGGGTGTACGTATGGCTGACAATCAATTTGAAACCTATGTCAAAATGGTTGACCGGGCTCGCCAAGCATGGGAAGGCCGCGTTGATGTACGCCTGGGGATGGAATGTGATTTCATTCCGGGGATGGAAGACGCGCTGCAGGAACAGTTGAGTCGCGCCGAATTCAACCACATCTTGGGGTCTGTGCATCCGCAGATTGCACAGTATAAGGAGCTATACTACAAGGGCGACGTGTTGGAGTTCCAACGCACCTACTTTCAGCATCTGGCATTAGCCGCAGAGACCGGGCTTTTTGATACCCTTTCCCACCCAGACCTGATTAAGAATGAATTCTGGCAAGATTGGCAGCTAGAGCGGCTTATGGACACCCTTGCCGAAAGCCTGGATCGCATTGCCGCCGCGGGGACAGCGATGGAACTCAATACCTCTGGCTTGCAAAAAAAGGTTTCTGAAATGAATCCTAGCCGTGCGATCTTGACCGAGATGCACGCGCGTGGCATTCCCGTGGTTCTGGGGGCCGATGCCCATGTGCCAGAGCGAATTGCCGCCGACTTCATCCCTGCCATGCAAACGCTCCAAGAGATCGGCTTTACCCACGTCAACTTCTTCCTCAACCGCCAACGACAAGAGGTGGAAATCACAAGGGCGATGGAAAGCTTGAAAGTAGCCACATCACAGGGAAAAGCAGGCTGAAGAAGTGCTATTGAAGAGGGCATTAACCACATAAAAATGCTCTTGCAAACCTAGAGTATAAACCCTTCCTTGGAGCCGGGAACCCCTTGGGTGGCTCCGAGGAAGGTCAAAAACAGAACCACCACGCCCTACTTGATCACCCGAAAAACCAACTCCGTAGCAAAATCAAACCGTGTCACCTGCCAAGGTCGCCCCGCAATCAACTCGGCAAAGTGTTCGGCGTAATTCTGCACCATTCCCTTGCTACGTCCGCCCAAGCTGCGCGCCGGAAACGAAATCACCATCACGGGCGCGTTGATTTGGTCGAGGAGTCGCGGGCCAATCTGTTTATCAAGCTGCTCCAAACAAGGAATGGTTTTGAGCAGTAAAGCCACATCCACCGCTTGGCTCGGTACACTCATCAACAGATTGCCCATAAAGGCTTCACCTTGTACGTCACCTCGTACTTCACCTCGTATTTCTCTGTGCAGCCCACTCTGCTGGAACGCACTGTTGAGGAAATCGATCTGGTCTTGATAGATGTCACAGGCATAATAGCGCGCCCCCGCCATCAACGGCATCCACGCCGCAGCCAGCGGATTCAAGCCGCAGGCTAAATCCAGCACGCTATGGATGGGTGGCAAATCTGCCAGAATCGTAGAGTAGAAGCTATTGAGGAAGGGAAGACGCTCGCGCGTGGAGGCATGATGGGCCATCACTTGACGACAGGCAGCCTGTAGCTCGTCAACCCCGTCGGCCTGTATAATCACCTTGAGCCACGCCTCATAATCGGGACGATCAGGCAGATAGGCCCCTGCCACTTGGTGCAGTTTGTTGCGCGTGGCCTTTACGCTCTCCTTGAAATTGCGCCCCTTTGCCAATTCTGTTGCTGCTACTGCCGCCACCAATCCAACATCCAGATGGCGATAGTTGGCCCCAGCACTCACCGCCGCGATCAACGCGGCCAAATCAGCCTTGGCTGCCATAAAGCTGTTGGTGCAGCGCATCCATCATCTGTGCCATAAAGCGCAGATTGTGGATCGTAGCCAGACGCGAATAGGCAGCATCGCCACTCTTGTAGAGATGGTGCAGGTAGCCACGCGCGTAATGGCGGCAGGTGTGACAGGTGCAATGGGGCGAAAGGGGGCGCGCATCCTTGATATGTTTTTCGTCATTGATATAGACAAAGGA
>JBBQIG010000625.1:0-3438 GCA_038324715.1 Anaerolineae bacterium
CAACTCGATTGTCTCACCGCCGGGTAAGCCAAATACAAAGCGCACACCGGCGGCAGAGAGTGTTTTAACGACTACCTGTGCCACTGTTAACGAAGAGATTGTGTCTAGAGCAGTATTTGTATGGGTCATTCGCATCTCCTAGGCCATGCGTCCGGGCCATGCCTGTGCATTGACAATAAAGGGTGGACGTTGATTTTGAGTTAGTTGAATGAGTTGATCGACAATGCTCGTTCGACTGAGGTGGTGACTGCGGTCTGTGTAGGCGGCGACATGCGGTGTGCAGACTACGTTGTTCATGTAGAGAAGTGGATTGTCGCCTGCTGGTGGTTCGGGGTCAAAGACATCAACTCCAGCCCCAGCCAAATGTCCGTCTTGGAGGGCGCGGATAAGTGCCTTTTCGTCCACCACAGGGCCGCGTGCTGCATTGATTAGGTATGAGCCACGCTTCATGCGTTTGATTTGGGCTTCACCGATGAAATGACGTGTTTGTGCTGTTAGCGGAATGTGCAGGGTTAAAAAGTCGGCACGCGCTAAAAGGTCATCCAGGTCCGTTGTGAACTCGACACCAGGCAACTCAACGTCTGTAAGGAAAGGATCGTAGGCTATGATCTTCATCTTGAGACCTAGGCCGCAGATTTCGGCTACGCGGCGACCGATGCGTCCACAGCCGATCACCCCCAGGACGCGATCCCGAACCTCGGTGCCAAGGAGTTCGCTGCGGGGAAAGTCATTTGTTTGTAGAAAACGACTGGCAGTAACAACTCGTTTTGCCACAGCCAGGAGTAACGCAACCGCATGTTCGGCTGTGGCTTCGGTGGGAGCATCGGGTGTGTTGATTACCAGAATGCCGCGTTGGGTTGCCGCGGCAAGGTCTACATTGTCGGTACCAATGCCAGGGCGAAAGATTGCGCGTAGTGATGGGCCAATCTGATCCATAAATTCGGCATTGGCATTGATAAGTGAGGCGATGACCACAGCAAAGACGTTGCTGTGGTCACAGACGGATCCACCGGTGACAACATGGGCGTAGGGCTCTAGCCGCTTGCGGCTGGCTTCGTCGGGGTCAAACTCATACCAAATAACGGGTTGCATCATTTGCTCCTGAAGAAAGGGCTGTACTAGGTTTAGGGAATAAATAGCTTGAGCCAACGTTATTGACGTTGCGTTAGAACTTCGGCGCGAACTCGGAAGTCCGGCATGTGAATCATAGAATGTTGAAGGCGGGCTTCCTCGGCGGCAAAGGCCAAGAGATGACTTTCGAGCGACGCACGGGCACTGGTTAAGGGTGGGATTTCGCCACGCACTGCGGCAAGGAAGTCGGCAACCAGCCCATGATCACCCCCGCCGTGACCGCCTGCCCGTTGTTCTAGTGGCATCTGTTCGACTGCACCTGTCGCGTGGTCGTGTATGGTGATTTCGGAATAGGAACCGAAGCGAGCGCGTAAGGTGGCACGGCTGCCATCATAGCGCAGTGAACGATGCTCTTCATTCGAGTGACCGTGCATGAAGAGCGCAACCGAGGTGCCTGATTCGAGTTGCATACTGACAACTTGGTGATCCACTACGTCGTTGTCGCAGTGGTAGACGCAGCGTCCATAGGGACCAGTTTCGAGCGCTTGGCGACGACCTGCGCGGCTGACATCGTCGGAAAGTACGGTGAAGGGCCAAATTTTGGGCGCATCAATATCCATTCTCCCTGCTTGCGCTTCGGCACGATAATGCGGAAATGGGCGCAGGTCGAGATAAATGCCGGGCGCAGAGAAGGCACACTCTGGTTCAATGGGGCAACCATCGGTGCATCGGTGTGGAATTTCTGGGCCGACTTGGTCAGCACGATAGTGGAGCAGCGAGCCAAACGAGCTTAGGTGACGCACGGGAGAAGGCAGGTTCCAGACCAAAATATCTAGATCATGGCAGCACTTGGCGAGAATCATGGGGCTGGAAAGAGCTTGATTGCGCCAATTGCCCCGCACGAAACTGTGCGCCATGTGCCAATAGGCAACATTTTCGCGGTGTTCTACTGTGATAATGTCGCCTAGTCGCCTAGAGGTGACGACCTTGTGGAGTGCCCGCCAGAAGGGTGAATAGCGCAGAACATGGCAAATTTGTAGGATGCGCCCGCTACGTTCTGCGGCTTGAATCAATTCAACGCAGCCAGCAAGGGTATGAGCCATCGGTTTTTCGAGCAGAACATGATAACCGGCTTCGAGCGCGGCAATGGTGGGGGCGACGTGCATCAGGTCTTGGGTGGTGACAATGGCGGCATCGCCTAGTTGACCGCGATCCAACAGAGCTTCCCAGGAGGCAAAGCATTGGCTATCGTCCAGATCGTGGTCGTCGGCAAAGTGTTTGCGACGAATGGGATCGGGTTCGGCAACACCAACAAAGCGCACTTGCTCTGGGTGCTTTAGTCCATAGGAGGCATACGCGCGCGCCCCGCGCTGACCTGCACCGATGAGGACAAGTTCAAGAGGACGAGCCATTCGCGTTAACTCCCAGATTCGTCGTGTAGGTCCAGAAACAAGACCTTGGAATATGAGTTTGCTCTGAACAATATTTCTATGTAACAGTTTTGTTCAACAGGCATCGTGTTGAAGGTTCTAGGCAATGGCTGCAAGCATGAGAGGGCGACTACTGGCAGCAGAGCGATAGGCTGCCAGGGCGACTTCCATTGCTCTAAGACCATCTTCCCCGGTGATAGAAGGCGAGCGGTTGGTTTGTATCATCTCTACAAAGTCGGCAATTAGGGCACCATCTGCATTGCTGCCCCAAGGAACTAATTTTGTTTTGCCCCAGGCTTCAGAGGAAACACTAAGGGCTTGTTGGAAAGCATCAACCGTCACAACGCCCCGTTCTCCAACGACTTCAATTTTGACATCGCCCCAAGTTGGATAGCTGGATGGACGCGACCAACTGGTGTCAAGTGTGCCATAAATGCCATTGGCGAGTTGAAAGGATAATAGTCCAACGTCATCGATTTCCATTCCTGGGTGGAGAATTCCTACACCCACTTCGGCATAGAGTTCAACCACTTCGGTCTGCCAAAACCAGCGTAGTAGGTCAATCACATGCACAGTATGATCCATCACAGCACCGCCACCCGCGAGTGCTGGGTCAGTAAACCATCCACCGGGCATAGAGCCATGGTTGGTGCATTTTACTGAATAGACTTCACCCAGTTCGTTGCGGTCGAGCAGGGCTTTTAGATGCAGAATTGGGGGAGAATAGCGAACTGGGAAGGCGATTTGGAGTTGCGTGCCAGTGCTTTTACAGCGGTCAATCATCGCCTGGGCATCTGCTACGGTGGTGGCGATGGGTTTCTCGCAGAGGATGTTGCGTGTGTATTCTGCTGCCAAATGAACTAATTGAGCGTTATAGGCGTTCTCTGAACAGATAATGACGCCATCCAGCCCTTGCGCAAGCAGCGACTCTGCCTCT
>JBBQIG010000626.1:0-3432 GCA_038324715.1 Anaerolineae bacterium
GTGACCCCGCTGGTGCACTCTATGCCCAAGTTTACAGACGCCCTGTTGCCAGCACGCCTGCCCGTTCGCCGCGCATTCCCGTGGAAGTGCAAGTGGGCGATGACATTCGCCTGGTAGGCTATGATCTATTGCCAGAGCCGATACAGGTGGGCGGCTCGCTGTATATCCAATACCACTGGCAGGTGACGGAGCGTCCTAGTGCCGATTGGACGGTTTTTAGCCATTTACTTGATGATGGTGGCAATGTCGTGGCTGGCTTTGATAGCCAACCGGGGCGCGGCAGCTTGCCCACCTCGCGCTGGCAACCAGGTTGGCGCATACTCGATGAATATGAACTTGCACTACCGACTGATCTGCCACCGGGCGACTATACTCTGCGAATGGGGCTTTACGGTGCGGGTGGTTCCACGCTACCTGCCACGGGTATGGGTGTTGAATTAGGCCGCGTAACCGTGGTTGAATGAGTTCCGAAGCTGACTTGGTCATTTTATGATGTTGAAAGAGCTTTTATGCGTGATCAACTGCACGTTGCGAACCAAGTTGCCAACCCGCACGCCAACCTGGACACCAATCAAGAGCCAGCAGCCAGCCATCAGTCCGTGACCCAAGCAGAACTGCTGCCGCTTCTCTATGCCGCCGACCAAAGCTATGGGTGGAGTAACGGAATGCGTGCCATCACCCATGCACTTTTGGCGAGTGTGACATTGCCCGATGGCCCTCTGCTAGAAGTGGGTTGTGGTGGCGGACAACTGCTGGCAGAGCTTCAGCTAGAGTATTCCGACCGGCTGATTTGTGGTGCCGACTTGCATCCATTGGCGTTGAGCCATGCCGCCGCGCTTCTGCGCCAACCCGTCGCTTTGGCACAAGCGGCACTACCCAATTTGCCCTGGGCGGATAACCGCTTTGCGCTTCTGCTGGCGCTGGATGTTTTTGATCAGCAAGGGGTCGAGATGGAAGCCGCACTGGCAGAAGCTTATCGCCTGCTCTCTCCTGGTGGCGCATTGCTGATACGCGTCAGCGCACATCCCTGGCTTTATGGCGCGCATGATGTCGCTTTTCATACTGGAAAACGCTACACGTGTGCTGAAGTGGATGGCGCGTTAAAGCAAGCTGGCTTTCGCGTGCAACGGTTGACCTATGCCAATTCCTTGTTGGCTGCACCCGTGGCAGCGATGCGCCTTGCCCAACGCTGGGGGATTTTGCCCTGGCAGCCGCAAGTTTATAGCCAAGGTGGGCTGCATCAGGTGGCGGTGCGGCTGTTGCATGAAGAAGCCGAGTGGCTTCGCCATGCTGACCTAGCCTTTGGCTTAAGCCTCTGTGCCGTCGCACGCAAGCCAAAGTAAGACGCACAAGCCGAAATAAAGCATGTTGCCTCTCTATTATTAGTTTAGATTAACCTGTTTAATACGCATCTTCTTGATCGAATAGAAACCTATGCCCCAACCACTTGTCTGTACTGTCTTGCCCACCTATAACGAGCGTGGCAATATTGCTCCCTTAATTGAAGGCATTTTGGCCCATACCATCACCCCGCATTTGGTTCTGGTGGTGGATGACAATTCGCCGGATGGCACCGGGCAAGTGGTGGAAGAGGTGGCTGCACGCTATAACACGCCGGAGCGAACACGGGTGGTCTTGTTGCAGCGAGTGGGGGAAAAGGGGTTGACTAGTGCCATTCAACGCGGCATTGACGCGGCGATTCACGAGCATCAGGCGACCATCGTTACGTGGATGGATTGTGATCTTTCGATGCCACCCCAAGATGTGTCGCGCTTGGTGCAAACAGTTCTGAATGGTGCGGATATGGCAGTCGGCTCGCGCTGGATTACAGGGGGTGCCGATGTTGCCCACGGCTTTATGGCGCGCAGCCTCAGTTGGATCATCAACACCACTGCAGCCTTGCTCATCAGCCGCCAGGTGCATGACTATACCAGTGGCTTCATCGCTGCGCGTGCGCCTCTGTTACAAGACATTCGCCTCAATGGCGACTATGGCGAATATTGCATTGATCTGCTAGGTCACTCACTCCGTGGGGGGTATACCGTGTGCGAAGTGCCCTATATCTGTGTTCCCCGCACGGAGGGGGAAAGCAAAACCGGCGTCAACCTCTGGGACTATCTGGTCAAGGGGCGCAAATATGTGGCAACTATTTGGCGGCTGCGACGCTGGAACACTGGACGACGTCTCCCCTCAATATCTTCGTAGCAAAACTTTTCGTGCCACTCAAGGTGTAAGCGGATAGCCAAAACTGAGCTTTGTTGAAGACCCTACAGAGCAAATGATTGTAAAATAGAGCACAAACGGAATTTTTCCGGCAATTGTGGGGTGGTATGATATATCCATGAACCTATTTTGGCTCCACTGGACGTTCATGAAGATGGACAGCAAATTTAGAGGACTCCACCCATGTTAAAACCTGCCGAACTCTCTCTTGAAGAGATGGGCGATCTGGCTGAAATTATTCCTGCCGCAGACCCTGAAGTGAGGGTGCGCTACCGAGCTATCCCCTCTTTTGAGGCGAGCAGTCGCCGCGCAATCATCCCGGTCTGTGAGCCGACCCTGGGTGGCAACGAACTCAAGTATGTGCAACAGGCTGTGGAGACCAATTGGATCTCGTCAGCGGGCAGCTTTATCCATGACTTTGAAGCGAAATTTGCCGAGCAGTGCAGTGCACGCTATGGCATTGCCTGTGCCAATGGCACAGTTGCCATGCACCTGGCGCTGGCAGCGTTGGGGCTGGAACCAGGCGACGAGGTTATTGTCCCCACCTTTACCATGATTGCCACCATCAATGCTGTTACTTATTGCGGCGCAACGCCTGTGCTGGTGGATAGTGAACTCGATTACTGGCAGATGGACGTTGAGCAGGTGGCGGCGAAGATTACCCCACGCACCAAGGCGATTATTCCTGTGCACATCTATGGTCATCCTGTGGATATGGATCCGCTGATGGAGTTGGCGCGCACCCACGGCATTACAGTGATTGAAGACGCTGCGGAGTCACATGGTGCGGAGTATAAAGGGCGGCGCACAGGTAGCCTGGGAGATGCTGCGGGTTTTAGCTTCTATGGCAATAAGATCATCACCACGGGTGAGGGGGGGATGATTACCACCAATGACCGTGAGATGGCAAGGCTTTGCTGGAATCTGCGCGACCATGCCTTTAGCACCGACCGCCACTTCTGGCACAAGTTCGTGGGCTTCAACTATCGCATGACCAACCTCCAAGCTGCGGTAGGCTTGGCACAGGTGGAGCAGTTGGATGATTTTGTGGCGGCACGTCGTCAACATGCCGCTGACTATAGTGCTCGTTTAGAAAACGTTCCTGGCATCACCACGCCACCCCAAGCGGAATGGGCCAAAAACGTCTATTGGATGTACGGTCTCTTGGTCAACAAGCAGGAGTATGGCATGAACCGGGATGAATTGCGG
>JBBQIG010000627.1:0-3428 GCA_038324715.1 Anaerolineae bacterium
CCCTGACCCACACTTCTCTGCTTCAAGGATCATTCGGCGTGTGTAGTCCGCACTGAAGCGTCGCCGTTCTGTCTTTGCTTGCACTTCGGGGGTTGCCTTGCGTTCCTGAAACATCTTCGTTTTCCCTGTGCTACGCCCTACGTTTCTACGTTAATCTTTTGTACGAAGTTGTTTCATCCATTATGGCACACAGGGGACCCGCGATGACAAATGCTTCGAGGATTAGCATCACGATAATAGCGAACACCAATGGCCGCCGTGCAATAAAAGTACTCATGGATCGGTTCATCTTTCGTCTTAAAGTTTCTCAAGAATGGAAGGAGAGATTGGGTTGCCAGCACCACTAAACACAGCCATCGTCTCCGATATTCGATCAGCGAGTATAGCTGCAGAAGGAGTCGCAATGCAAGTTGAGATCGTGGTAAAATTTTAGGGTAGGCAGTTGACAATTGTGGAATTGGTAGTTACAATCGGGTGGATGTGTCTTTGTGCAAAGTTGAACAGACGAATTTGCCTGCATGAGTAAGTTTGTATAAATTTATTTGTGAGTGGCACAACGACAATCACCTGAATTGAACGTGGCTCTCTTGAGATAAGCATTCCTACCGCAAGAGTACGTATGCCAGAGGGTACACGGTTAAATTATTATCACGGTTGGCTACCATCTGCAAGAGGAGGTCATTTCTATGACTCATGTTATTTTCGACCTATGCATTCGCGATGGTGCATGCGTAGAGGTCTGTCCCGTCGAGTGCATTATTCCGGGTATTCCAGAGGACGAATGGCCCTGGTATTATATCGATCCTGATACCTGCATTGACTGCGGTGCATGTGTTCCCGAATGTCCAGTTGAGGCAATTTTGCCCGAAGAAGACTTGCCCGAAGAATATGCGTATACCACAGAACTAAACGCCTTGTACTTCACCGAAGGCCCTGGTTACGCAGCCCTCGAAAGCTAGTAAATTGTTCTATTTTTAATTAAAGCCTCTGCCTCTGTTTTGGCAGAGGCTTTTTTTTGTGGTAGGCGCTCTATTTGTAGATTAAATGGGTAGCTTCTATGATAATTGATGATTATCTTGTTACTCACAACTTCTTAGAGGGGGAATTATGGCACCAGCGACTCCGCTACCCGCGCCAGATTGGGCAAATGTCCACCGCGTTTTGGTAATTATGGCCCATCCAGATGATCCAGACTTTACTTGCGCCGGCACAGCGATTCAAATGGCACGTCAAGGCATTGAAGTGACCTATATGATCCTGACCAATGGCGACAAGGGCAACCACAATCCAGAGATTACGCGTAACCAGTTGATTGCGCTGCGCAAGATTGAGCAGCGCGCGGCTGCCGAAACTTCTGGGGTAAAGCAAGTTTTGTTCATGGGTGTGGAAGATGGCTTTTTGCGTTCTACGTTTGCACTGCGCAAGCGCGTTACGCGTGAGATTCGACGGATTCGCCCTGAACTTATTATCTGTTTTCACCCAGATCGCTATCTGGTCGGCAATGACTATATCAATCACCCTGATCACCGCAATGCGGGTTTGGTGGCGCTAGAGGCAATCTTCCCTGCTGCCGACAATCCCATGTTCTACCCTGACATGGCAGATGAAGGCTATCTGCCCCACAAGATCAGCCAGCTTTATATCTTCGGCGATGAGAACCCCACGATTGAGGTGGATATCACCGACGAGATTGATTTGAAGATACAGTCGATTCTGTGCCATAGGACGCAGTTCTCTAAGCCTGAAAATGCGTCTGCCGAGTGGAAGGAACATTGGGGCGAGAAGCAAGAAGATGAGAGCGTGCGCTATTTTGAGCGATACCGAGTGATGCACTTCACTTAGTCCGCCGATCATTGCCACGAACAGTGAAGCCAAGATTATTCAAGATCGTTCCTGCAAAGTGACTGTAGAATAGGAAGCTTGCCGATGCTTACAGCCGTTAAACAACTGAGCTACGTGATTATCCTTTGTGAAGACTTGGAGCGCATGAAGGCGTTCTACCGCGATCTATTTGCTTTTCCGGTTGATTCTGAATCTGATACAAGCTTGGCTCTGCGTGCTGGTTCTCTGTTGCTGGGATTGCGCAAGCGCACGCGGGGATATGATGGCAGTGGCGTGCGCGCAGCGCTACCGGGTGTGCAACTCGCGTTCCTGGTATCACCTGCCGAGGTGGATCTTTGTTACAAGCAGCTTGTGGAGAAGGGGGTGGAGATTCTGGAGCCGCCAACTGACCAGCCCAGGGGGCACCGGACTGTTTACTTTGCCGACCCTGAAGGCAATATGCTCGAGGTTTATGCTGAGGTTTAATAATTTTGTCCAATAAAAATCAGCCCAGATGCATAGTGCGTCTGGGCCGATTTCTCAGTTAATGGCTACACAAAGATCGTGTTACTCGATCTCTGCCATCAATTCTTCTTGAATGTCATTGCCAAACTCGTTCGCCGCATCCAAAGTTGCTTGGACATCAGCGCCCTGAATGATGGCGTTGAAATCCTGCTCTAGACGGTTGCGAACCTGCTCGTAGGAAATGAGTTGTGGCTCATAGGTACCATAGGGCAATAGCTCTAGTGCTTGTGCCCACTGTGTACCACCCACAGATGTGGCAATGTAATCATCCAGTGGGGTGCTGGCGCGGGTTGGGAAGTAGCCACTGGCTGCCACCCAATCGGCCTGAACCTCTGGAGTAGTGAACCACTTGACAAAGAGCCAAGCAGCCAATTCTTGCTCTGGGGTGGTCACTGGAATCATAACATCGCCACCATAGACATTCTGCACAGGGTCTGGGGTAGTGTGTGGGATTGCGGTAACGCCCCATACATCTGGGTCGCGGCCTTCGTCGCCAGCAACGGTGGTGATCGCTTCTTCATAGAAGGGAATACCGGAACTGGAACTCTGGGTGAAGATGGCGTTGCGTGCTGCAAGCTCTGTCTCAGGATAGCCTTCGGTGAAGAAGTAGGCACATCCGTCGTCATAAAGCCCTTGGAGGAAGGTCAGCGCTTCCACCGTGGCAGGCCCATTTAACACATAGCTTGTCCCATCTTCAGCAAGAATGTCCCCACCAAATGCATAGGTCCATGCAGCAGTTGCCGAGGCATCTGCACGCAGGACATAACCACCTGTACCGTCACCCTGGGCTTCTGCGGATGCACAGGCCATCTCGCGGAATTCTTCTGGTGTGGCGGGCGGGCCATCAAAGCCTAGATCTTCCAACAAAGTCTGGTTGTAATAGAGCATTTCTTCTGATCGGTTGGGAGGGAAGCCCAAGCGTTGTCCATCAAAGGATGCGTGGACACCTTGTTCAAGGAATGCTGGATAGAAGTCAGCAATTTCTTCTTCGGTCAATCCCCAAGTTGGGTCGTTGATAAAGGTATCAAAATCGACCAATGCGCCATTAAGTTGATAGAAGGCTTGGTCGTTCTGATAGCCAA
>JBBQIG010000628.1:0-3427 GCA_038324715.1 Anaerolineae bacterium
ACGATTGATGGTTTCAACGCTGCTGATTGGTATCTGGAGCCGTCGAGGGTGGGCCAGAGCTTTCATTGGGCTGGTACGGCATTGACCTGATTTTGCATCTGCTAGATGATCAAGTCACACAAGTGGTTGCGGACTATGGCAATTTTACCACGCCCCAAAGCCCCTTTATGGATTGTGGGCGCATGGTCTTGAAGATGGCGCAAGGGGGCACTGCTGTTTTTGACATGCTCTTTTGCAATCGCTTTGCCTATCCTGCTTGGCAGTTGGAGATCATCGGCACGGCGGGCGCACTAGCTATTCAACGCGCTGCACCTGACAGTAACTCACTGGTCGTGACCTTGCACAACGCGCAGGGAACGCAGATTTTGTCTGTTCCAGAGCAGACGCCTGGCTGGGAGTATTTCTGGATTGATGAGTTTGTTACAGGACGCGAGCTTAGCTTGGATGCAGCCCAAGCGATGGAAATTACACGCCTGTCCCTGATGGCGCGCCAATCCGCACAAAGCGGACAACCTGTAGCTGTGGGATCTATGACTGTAGGATCTGCCAAACCATGAATAGCGGCGAGCTATCTGTTATCCCCTCTGTTGCACCTACACCTGATGCGCGACAAAGCCGACCCACGCGCATTGCATTAGGGAATGGGCTGCTATTGCGGAGCGTGCAGAGCCAAACGGATGCCGAGCGATACGCCACCTTCAACCACGAAATCGTCAGCGCAGTACAGGGTGAGACCTGCGCGCAACTATTGGCGCATCACCCGAACATGCGTTGGGATGACTTTTTCTTTGTCGAAGATGAAGCAACGGGCGCAGTGGTCTCCACCACCTGCTTAATGCCGTGGCGTTGCCGCATGGGGAGTGCAGAGTCGTCTGTGGGGCTACCTGTGGAGTTATCTGTGGCGATGTTGGAGATGGTGGCAACCCATCCTGATTATCGCAAACGGGGATTGGTACGCAAGCAGATTGAACATTTTCACCGCTGTGCAGAAGATCAAGGTTTTGATCTCTGTATTATCGAAGGCATTCCCTACTATTACCGGCAATTTGGCTATGCCTATGCCACTGACCATTGGGGTAGTGACGGCCTTTCTGTTGCGCGCATTCCTGTGCAAGAGGCTGATCCAACGCTGCGGCTACGTCCAGCCACGGTAGCGGATCTCCCAATGCTAGAGGCGTTCTATAACCAGACCATGCAACAGTTGGCCGCGTGGACTGTGCGCTCGCAAGCCTATTGGCGCTATCTCATTGAGATCGCTGGCTATCCAGTGTTGATGCTTGAGGACGTAACGAGTGGACTTGTATTGGGCTATGTAATTGCTTGGCGCAACGAGCCGTCGGGCATGCACGTGATTGAGAGTGGCGTACCCGATGCGAATCGTGCCTTAGCGTTTCTGCAGTGGTGCAAGACGCAAACCACAGGCGAAATCGTCATCGGTTGGCCCACGACGAGCACGTTGATTCAGGTTGCACGTAGCTTGGGCAGCACCACGTTGCCCGCAGATCAATGGCTACTGCGTGCTGTGGATCTGCCCCGTTTGCTCTATAAGCTAGCCCCTGTTTGGGAAGAACGGTTGGCGGCGTCGCCCGCGGCGAATTTGAGTGCTGATCTAACGCTGAATTTGTATCGCACTGCCTACGCCTTGCGTTTTGCGGATGGCAAATTAATCGCCGTGGACGACTTGGGCTTTGTGGATGCTTCAATGGGGAGCGATGGTGGTGATCTTTGCATTCCTCCTGATGCCTTTATGCGTTTGCTGTTAGGCTATCGCACAGTAGACGAATTAGCCGATGCTTGGCCTGACATCGTTGTGAAACCCGTAAGTCGCCATCTGTGGCAGTTGCTTTGGCCCAAGCAAGTAACCTATTTCTGGAAGCCGTATCTAACCTGCAATGCAGTGAAGAGGATTGTGCCGGATGAGCCTAGCAAATCTGCTTAGAAAGAGCGACAACCGTGAATTGCGCCTAGATCGCAACTCACTTAAAGATCAATCAACCGAACTGCTACGCAGTTACATTCTCAGCGGTCGGATTCCGCCAGGAACTAAATTAGCCGAGCGTGAATTAGCCGATCTGTTGGGAGTGAGCCGTATGCCCGCGCGCGATGCGTTGATGGATCTGGAGCGCGAGGGGTTGGTTGTGAGCCGTCCCAATGGTCGCTATGTGATTCAACTGACCCCCAAAGATGTGGAGCAACTTTTTGAAATGCGCCTGGTCTTAGAACGACTAGCAGTGAGTGCTGCTGCAACCAACCACTCACCAGAGAATTGCGCCGCGCTCCATGCCAACCTAGCCGATATGGCTGCGGCGATTGCACGCAATGACCGTGACGACTATGTGCGCAGCGATCTAGAAGCTCACCAATTGATCTGGCATCAGGCCAATAATCCCTATTTGCTCAAGATGTTGAACTCCATTGTTGGCCCTATCTTTATGTTTATCTCTAGCCATACAAATTTCCAGACAAATTGGCATGAGACCCAGCAATTGCACCAAGAGCTAGCGGATGCCATTTGCGCAGGCGATGTGGAGCGTGCGGTCGCCAGCATTGAAAGCCAGATGCAAAACTCGGTTCAATTGTCCTACAGGCTCTTTGCCGAGGAAGCAGAGTAGTGTTTAGCGGCAGCTTAGATGCAGTACCACACCTTCTTGTGATCTGCTTCAGCACGGGTGCAGCTTGCCCATGCTGAAATTGATTCTTTTATTGTTGTCTATCAAAACTGACTCGTAGTGGCATGGCAACTTCACCAGTAGCATTGCCACACAAAATCAGAAATGTTTATCCTGAAAGGGGAGCAGCAATGGCAGCACCATTAACACGACGTACATTTATGCACTTGATGGCAGGGACAGGCACCGCGGCACTGTTGGCAGCTTGTGCACCTGCGGTAGGCCCACAAGGTGCAGGCACAGAAGCCAGCCCTGGCGAAGCGCCAATTGAGTTGACCTTTGATATGTACAACTTTGATCCCTGGCTTGTTGCCCTGGGTGATATGTTCGCCGCCTACAAAGAAGTGAACCCCAATGTAAACGCAGTCGTGCAAAGCGCACCTGGCGAAGAGTTTTGGGCGCGACAGGAAGCACGTTTGGCCGCGGGCAACCCTCCTGACATGAGCATTGGTGACCCAGGTTATTTCGGGCGCTATGCACATAAGGGCTACTATCTAGCCTTGGAACCATTCATCGAAAGAGATCAGGTGAATCTGGATGAGTGGTTTGAGACGACGGTGAACGATGCTCGCTATGACAGCTCCACCGGCATTGTCGGTCAAGGCACGCTCTTTGGTATGCCTGCCACCTATGTAGGCACGATCCTCTATTACAACAAGGATCTGATGGATGCGGCGGGTCAGGCGTACCCAGATGAGACGTGGGATCGCAATGCATTCTTTGCTGCCGCCCAGGCATTGACTCTGGATGCGAATGGC
>JBBQIG010000629.1:0-3411 GCA_038324715.1 Anaerolineae bacterium
CAGGAATTCGCCAGCCAAAGTCTGTTTTGTTGCCGGTGGAAAGTAGTGGGTTTTCTAGCGGAACTTCTATCGGTTACTTGGGGTATGAGGAGATGTGGCGCGGAAATAGGTCAGTCACTTGGTTGCACCTACTCCTAGCTATTTTTCTCCTGGATTGAGAGGAGGTTAGCTCGCACAACCTTGGTGGAAGGATGCGTTGGGCCCAGCACTGCTTCAAAGATCGCTAGGGCTTGCTCAAGGTAGGATTTGGCGGCAGCATAGTCGCCTGTGTCCTTGAGCAGAGATGCCAGGTTGTTGTAGCTGGAGGCGGTGTCCGGGTGCTGCTTGCCCAGCACAGCTTCCCTTATGGCAAGGGCTTGCTCATAGTAGGGTTTCGCTGCAGCATAGTCGCCAATCATAACGAGATGGAAGCCGAGCGCGTTGCAAAGTCTAGCTGCCTGCTCATCGTTTCGGTCTTTGACTGCGTCAGTGATATGGCGCAAATGAGTTTGCCATTCCAATAATGGCCCCGGCAAGGCGGTGTTGTTAATACGATTTGCTTCTTTCTGTAATGCCGCCGCCACCGCACTTTGTGCCGCTTGCGTCATTGCTCTATTGATGGAGTTCACAAAATGTACCACCAAGCGGTGCATTAGAATGTCGCCATTTGCTTCCACTTCTAGCAGGCCCAGGTTCACCAGTTGTTGCAGGGCATCGGCAGCCTGCAACATATCCCCCTCATGATCTGGCTCATGATCCGGCTCAATGCTGGCCAACAACAAGGCACGCGGGATTAGTTGGCTAGGGGCAAAACACGCTGCCCGCGCCAGCAATGCCCGTGCCAGGGCATCAGCCGCTGTCAATCGTTCATAGCTGAGAGCAAAGGTGCGCGCCACATGCTGTTCATGGTCTGTGGGCGACCTGTCACCCACTTGTAGAGAACGATGCTGCAACAGGTCAGGCTGACGCAATTGGGCCAGGTAAGCTGTCGGGCTAACCTCACGCCGGTAGCGCGCCAGATAGTTGCTGGCCAAATGGAGCGCGAGTGGCAAGTCACCTAACTCGTCGGCAATGCCATTCAATGAGGGTTCATCTTCTGGCGTAAAAGGTAGCGCGTTCTGGGTCGCAGGGAATTTGTGCAACAGCATTATGCTCTGTTGCCGCGATAATGTGGAGAGCGAATGGGGCTGTACGCCCAAGGTTGCATCCCAGTTGGGGCGACGGCTGGTGATCAGGATTCTGCTGCCGCCAGATGGTGGTCGCCACCGAGCCAACAAGTTGGGATCCTCGCAGTTGTCAAAGACAAGCAGCCGTGGCAGTGGACTTTGCCAGGCAGCCAATACCAGGTGAATCTGGCTTTCCAAGTCCAACGTGCCGAAATCAGGGTGTAAATTGAGCATCATTTTTCCGCACATAGCAATCTCAGCCGGTATGGCATTGGGGTCGGCAAAGCTCAGCCAATGCACGCCCCCCACAAAGTACTGACCATAGTGGTGGACCAGTGCCACTGCCAGTTGTGTCTTGCCAATGCCACCGAGGCCGGTTGCGGCAGCGATTTGCCCCACAGCCACCGTTTCTCCCCCTTTGAGAGCCACGGCCAGAATTTTCAAATCCGTTTCCCGGCCTACAAAAAGCGGATTCATGCGAAAGGGCATATTCGATCCCGTGGGCAATGGCGCTACCGTTGGGATGGTATCCTCAGGTAGTTGAGCCAGCCGCGCATTGGCTGTATCCAGGGTCGCGGCATCCAGCGGTGGCACCTGTGCATAGGTGATCGTTGCCTGCTCATAATAGTGGTGGATCTGCTCAATGTTTTTGAGCGAAAAGTCGCGACCTGTAAGGCCATTAGCTGTTATTGTTTGTTTTCCCCCGGGATTTATACCGAGGGGGGCACTTTTGGGAGTTGTGTCTCTGAGCCTTGGCTCCTCTTCAGAATTACATCCTTTTCGACATCAACATCCTCTGCATCAACCGTGCCTCCGGCCTCATCGTGGGCTGTCAGTCCGCCTTTTCGGCTCTTTATGCTACTTGCCTTAATCCCCGCAGTTGGCGCAGGAGGCTTATTGCTGCCTTCCACATCTAACCCTGTACTAAAAGGCCCCCTGATACCAATCTTGCCCTGTTGATTAAAGCGAAACAAAGCAACAATCGCAACGACAACGAAAGCAATGATAATAATGATGATGGTTGTATTTGTATCCACATTTCCTCTGTTTCTGGTTTTAGCCTGCTCAATGTTGATTCTAAGCTTCCACTTGCGTGTCATTTACGGAATGCAGCGTCCACTGCTGAAATGCAGATGCTTGTTCTTATCTTGCACCCCCTTCTGCCACTTGTCAACCAGCTAGAAAACGCGGGTCTGTCCCACGATTTAGGCAATCTTGTCCACTGCTACCCAGAGAGAGATCGGGTGCCCCTGGGGCGCGGCATGACAGACAAAGGTGTCCTGTCACGCCGCAGGGGTCTCTCCGCCAAGCGACCAGAGCGGAGAGAGATGCCTATGGCATGACAATATTTGACAACCTATGACAATCTGGACGCCTAAAACTTGGGACACCCAAAAACGCTATTGATAGCTGTACTGTACCAAAACTTGTAGAGGGACTTAAAATGCAAATTGTGGGATAAGTCTTAGGAGAACAAGAGGGGGCTGGGCGCTGGGCAGCAAACGTGAATGCTGCGCGCTCTTCCTTGGGGGCGACGAATGCAGAAGATGTCTATCTGCTTGAGCGGGTTATGCTCTAGGGTTGGGGAAGTGGCACGGTGACGATCACCCGTGTGCCTTGTCCGGGTTGCGAGTCAACGGCAAGTCGCCCACCCAGCGCACTGGCACGCTCGGACATGCCCGCTACGCCCAAATGGTGCTGGCGGGTAAACTCAGTCCAAGAGTCGGGTACCACAAAGCCTTGACCGTTGTCTTCGATTTCTAAGACAATCTGGGCCGGTTCAACACGTAGTCGCACCCAAACGTGTGTGGCATTTGCGTGCCGAGCAATGTTGACCAGAGATTGTCCGCAGATGCGATAGAGTGCCAAGGGGGTTGCTTCTGGTAGCGTTGCCGCCTCCCCATCAAGCGTCAATTCAATGACCTGGGTTGGTTGCTGGTGGCGATATTCTTCGATACATTGGCGGATTGCCGGAAAGAGGCCAAAGACCAGGACAGGAGGGCGCAGGTTCATGGCAATATGGCGCAGGTGACGCCCTATTTGTTCAAGTCTTGCCACAAGCGCCGCTAAGTATGTTTGCTGGTGTTCGTCTGCCAGGGCATAGCGGAGGGCTGTTAGTTCAAAGGAGAGACCTACTAACTCTTGCAATGGCCCATCGTGAAGATCGCTTGCTAGATGCTTGCGCTCCTTTTCTTGCCCCTGAAGTAGTCCACGGTGCAATTCTGCCAACTGCGCTTGCTGATAGTGGGTATTATCTTTGAGTGTT
>JBBQIG010000630.1:0-3398 GCA_038324715.1 Anaerolineae bacterium
CGACGGCGCGCATGATGTGCGCCCTGGACATGCCAGAGTCATTCGGCCCTGTTCCCATCGGGTTAAAGACTTTGGTGGCAATAATCTGATCTTGGCGTCGCCCCTTCATGATCTCGCCCAAGATAGTTTCAGACTCACCATTGCTGTAGCCGTTGGCGGTATCAAAAAAATTGACACCCGAATCAATCGAGAGGTCTACAATACGTTTGGCTTCGGCGCGGTCGGTTCCATGACCAAAGGTCATTGTGCCCAAGCAAATTTCCGAGACTTTTAGACCTGTACGGCCCATTCTGCGATATTCCATGGTTTCCTCCAGTTGGCGATTGACCCAGCGTACGCATTTTCCGCTTATTTCGACTATGATTATGTGGTGAATTTGGGAAAGCGATGCGCGCTGAGCATGAACAGAAATGGTGTAGAAATTGGGTTTGAACCAGGAGCAACTCGATACAACTATATACAATGGGGGTAGATAGAACAAATGTAAGTAGCAATGGTGACAAAAGTGTACTTGTTGATGCAGGGAGGGGACTCTCTTAGGCAGTAATACCAGGGTAAGGTTGTGGCCCTCGGCTTGGCGTTCCCTTATGCCCCTGGTAGACTGTTTGCAGGATACTAGGCTCAGGGTCTAGCATCCTACATGCCCCTTACTTTTACTCCCTAACTCAACCTTGAAGACCAGGACGGAGATGAAAATGATCGTTACCTCGGTGAAAGCGACTTCCCAGATGGTACGGCGCGAGCGCCCCAATCGGGATGCGCTGCAAACGTTGGATACGCAGGGACATACCTTGATCGAAATAGAGTGCGATGCCGGTGTTACGGGCAAAGCAAGCATCTACTTTGGACGCATTGACGCTGGGCCTGCGATTTTAGCGCAATTGGTGAACGAGGTGTTGGGGCCAGCCGTGGTGGGGCGCGATCCTTATTTTGTGCGCGGCATACGCTCTGATCTCTGGCAATTGACCGATTATCATGGCACGATTGGTTTGGCTTTGAATGGCATTGCTGGGATTGATATTGCGCTGTGGGATCTCCTGGGCAAGGCGTTGAACCAACCTGTGTGGCGACTTCTGGGAGCGCAGCGGGATCGAGTGCCTGCGTATGCGATGGTGGGCTGGCTGAATTATGAACTTTCCGAACTCGAAGCCATTTGCGCCCAGGCGATGGAGCAGGGCTTTCGTGGGGTTAAGATCAAGGTGGGGTCGCCGACGTTGGCGGAGGATGTGGCGCGTATTCGTGCGGTGCGCGCTGTGATTGGTGATGAAGCGTTGGTGATGGTGGATGCTAATCAGGTCTTTTCGCTGAATGAGGCGCTTGTACGCGGTCAGGTCTATCAGGAGTTGGGCTGCTATTGGTTTGAGGAGCCGTTGCGGGCAGATGACCATGCCGGGCTGGCGCAATTGGCGGATAAACTGACCATTCCCATTGCGTCGGGGGAGAATAATTTTGGAAAGCGCCAGTTTCGTGATCTCTTTGAGCGTCGGGCTGTGGATATTGTGCAGCCGGATTTGCGGCGCGCGGGGGGGCTGACGGAATGTTTGGAGATTGGGCTGATGGCGGATGCCTTTAATGTGCCCTATGCCTCGCATGGGGGAGGGGTGCATCTGCATGTGTTGGCGGCTTTGCCGAATACGTTGATGATGGAGAGTGGGCTGCTGCCCAAGAATTCGCCTATCCGTTTGACGGATGGCTGCTATCCGCTGCCTGAAGCACCTGGTTTTGGGGATGAGTAACAGAAGATTTGATGGGTGGGGTGTGGGGGCTTTGACCTTCCTCGGAGCTTGAAGCTCCAAGGAAGGGGTGGGGCAATTGGATTGGGTGAAGAACTAGAAAGCAGAGGCAAGACACACGTTAATGTGTGCTGCCTCTGCTCTTTTGATTTGCAACAGGGGAGACGAGGCGAATTAGCCCTTGACGGCTCCTGCGGTCAGTCCGGCGACCATGAAGCGGTTGCCGAGGGAGTAGAGGGTGACGACAGGGATTGCCATGAGCAAGGCGGCTGCCATCAGTTCCCCCCACGGCAAGATGTCGCCAATGATCATCTGAGCCATTCCTACTGAGAGTGTGTAGAGACTCTCTTTGGAGAGAAAGACGAAGGCA
This sequence comes from Anaerolineae bacterium, assembly GCA_038324715.1. Lineage (GTDB taxonomy): Bacteria > Chloroflexota > Anaerolineae > Caldilineales > Caldilineaceae > QEUY01. The sequence goes on from JBBQIG010000630.1 coordinate 2,104, forward strand.
AAGATGAACTCTTTCCATGCCAAGGTAATGGAGAAGAGTGCTGCTGCCATGAGCGCTGGTGCTGCCAGTGGCAAGACGACGAGCCAGAACGCTTGATAGTAGTTGCACCCGTCGATTAGCGCTGCCTCTTCCATTTCGCGTGGGATAGAGGCGTAGTAGCCCATCAACAGCCAAGTAGCAAAGGGAAGCGCAAAGGTGGGATAGGCAACCATTAAGCCCATAAGGTTGTTGGTCAGACCGAGCGCCGAGAAGATTTGATAGATGGGAATAAACATCAAGACGGGGGGCATCAAATAGGCGACTAGCACAGTACTAGCAAAGAAGTTGGCCCCGCGCCAACGTAAACGTGTGAGGCCATAGGCTCCCAATGCCGCGACGGTGACTGATACGATAGTGGTCACAAGTGCCACAATGACTGTGTTGCGATACCAGACGAGGAATGAGCGTGTGGGGCCTAGCAAGGTTTCAAATTGCACAGGTGTCCAGGGCTTCGGCCAAAAGACCGAGTCGAATCCAGTAATTTGGAGGTTGTCCTTAAAGGCTGTGATGATAACCCAGTAGAAGGGTACCAACTCAAAAGCCAACAGCACCAGAAGCACAAGTCCCGCTGCGAAGCCACCAATGGCTTTCCCTGTTTGCTGTCCGCGCCGCTTACCCGCTTTGCTCTTGCCGACAAAAACCGCTTTGAGCGCATTGCCAATATGTTCGAGCACAAGCTCAACGCCATCGTTGATAACATCGACCAACCAGAGAAAGAGTTTGATCAACATCTTGAATGGCCAAGCCAAGAGGCCCAAGAGTTGGACGATGGGGCCATCTGGCTCAGTGGGGGCTTCTTCAATGCGTCCACCGGTTGACATATAGCGCCCCAGTAGATAAATGAAGATCGCCAAGATAGGGGCCATTGTAATGGCGGCGGCAACACCCACGCCGATGCGTAAGCTCTGGATCGCGTATTCCCAGGCAATAATTGAATAGACACGCGTGGCTCCCACCGGCCCACCACCTGTCAGTAGATAAATTTCTGTAAAGTTGTTAAAGGTCCAAATGGTGGAGAGCAGCACGCAGACGATCAGCACATAGCGCAGACCGGGCAACGTAATATGACGGAAGCAGCGCCATGCTGATGCGCCATCAATGGTGGCTGCTTCGTAATATTCTTTGTCAATGGCTTTGAGACCCGCCAGTAAGTTGATGACGAAGAAGGGGATGCCCTGCCAAACATTGACCATAATGAGAGAGGGCATTGCTGTTTGGATGGAGCCAAACCAGGGGAAACCCTTTTCGACCATGCC
>JBBQIG010000631.1:0-3397 GCA_038324715.1 Anaerolineae bacterium
ACTGAACCCGCCAAGAGCAGCAGCCCCAACCCACCAATTCCCCATGCCATCCAGGGCGCAAAGGTAACTGCAGGTGTGCTCACAGCCCCCTCAACGTCACGCGGATCAACCACACCTGCGCCCAACAGCCCAGTCAGCACAACCTCAATCTCTGTGGCGGGCAGATCGGCAGCTTGATAGATGCTATAGACGCGCCCCTCAAACTCCTGAGAACTCATCACCTCTAACGGTGCAGCGCCGAGTGGGGTAATAGTTCCTTCAAGCTGGGGCAATTCTGCCACCAACAGATTCAACTGGCGAAGGGGATAGAGAAATGGCTGCGAATAGCTGTAGGCTGTGCCGTCATAGGGCAGACGGTAGCGCACCACAATTTGTTTGGTGCCTTCACCCGGAATCAGGGGCACGGTATCATAATAGAGATCGCCCACCTGTTGAAAACGTCCCCCCACAATGCCATCCTCAAAAGTAACCTGATCGACATTGGGTGGAATGTACACTCCCACAGTTACAGGCAGATCTGTCCCTTCAATCGGCGAACCAACATAGGTGCGATCACTCTGGCTGCCAAAGAAATAAAGCTGCACCACCAAGAGCGCGCCTGGCTCGGCATCAATAATCCAATCCGTCCGGTTGATTTCAATTGCGTCGGGATCATCCGTGGTTGCATAAATCGTAATCGTGGTCTCGGCTTCGCTAGACTCTTCGGTAAGGCTGACAAGGGTGCTGGTATAGCGTATGTTGCCAACGGTCGTAGAGAGCAGATAGACGAGGTTTGGGTCCACAGCTAAATCAACAAACTCAAAGCTGCCATTCGCATCAACTGTGGTGGTAAAAGCCTCTACAGGGGTAAATTGGGCATAGGCTTCCAGCGTCACACTTACCGGCAGCGCCACGTCCACATCCGCTGACCCTTGCACAATTGTCCCGCGAATCACCCCCTCGCCAGGTCGATAGCCCGACTCCCAGGCAGGAACATAGCTAAAAGTACGTATGTACTCCAACGCTTGACGCTGCTCATCCAGCGTCCAATCGCCTCCGATCTCAGGGTGTGCTTCCAGCCAACCCGCCAGCCAATCTTCTTGGCTGTGCGTCATTGCATAGGTGAGATCGCCAAAATCGGGCAAATCACTCAAAGCATCAGGGCCATCCCCTGCGCCAGAATCACCATGACAGCCCGCGCAACTTTGTGCATAGAGTGCCTGCCCCGCAGCCACCTCATCGGCACTCGTATGCAAGCTCCACGCATACGCCAGCGTCTGCCAGATCTGCTCATCGCTCAATTGATTCTGCCAGGGTGGCATCAAACGTTCGATGCGTCCATACTTGGTTACATGGAACATCTCCGCAGGCGTAAGATCCCACACAGCTTCTGGATCAGCGAAGACAGTCGGCGAATAGGGCAGGCTGGCAGCAGTAGGGCCATCACCCAGCCCACTCAGCCCATGACAAGGCGCACAATTCTGCTCATAGCTACCACTCCCAAAGCTTGCCGCAGGGGGCACTGTGGGGGGCGTGACTTGCTCTAGGGCAAAGGTGGGTGAGGGTTCTTGGGCATGAACGGGCGCGCCCACCGACGCCAACATCACCAGACCCAGAAAGATCGGCAAAAAGGCAAAAAGAAGGGCAGGACGTCGAAGTCCTACCCCCCGTGTCATTTTCTGATACCAAAATCGGGTTGCCATGCAAACGTCCGTCAATAAATCAATTAGTAGCGATTTCAAAAATGTCATTCCGAGCAAAGCGAGGAATCCCTCTATGTCGGCTTGCCAGGGCAGAGAGACCCTTCACCGCAACGGTTCAGGGTGACAAGTACCAAAAAGCGAGTTAGCGAACTGCTTCGACAAAAATTTCTTCAGGTTCTTCCTCATAGCGACTTGGGCACTTCAAAAGCAAGGTGTTGGCCTTGAATGAGCCATCTGCCAGCAACTCACCCTCGACAATGGCCTCGGCTGCACGCTGAAAGTTATCGGGGCGAGGGCCATAGAAGACGATCGGCAATTGTTCGCCACTCTCGTCCATGATGGCAAAGCTCAGGGTCATCTCTCTGGGCTGCCAATTTTCGCTATCATCGACAACCGCCCCACTCACACGCACACGCTCGCCCACCATCTCTGGACCTCTGGCGGCTAGTTCGTTAACGGTAAGATAGTATGCGCCCGTACTGATCGTTGCTTGCACAATCAAGATAACCACCAAGCCGATGACCAAAAGGCCACCGATAATAAACTTCAGGTTCTTGTTGGCACTCTTCCGTTGTGCAAGATCCGCAGGAATCACCTGGGCCTGGTTGACCATTTGCGTCATGTTACAGTGAGCCTTTTTCGAATAATTTGTCTTCGCCAATTCTGTATGATCCACGCCACCCGGCATTGCCTAGAGCGTACAAAATATCTATACAGAATATCCATAACGGGGAACACAGAACCACAACTGATAGTCTACCCCAGCCCGATTGCGGCGTCAATGGCATTAGCTTCCAATCTGGAAGATTTTACACAAAACTCAGCGTCGTTCGAGCTTTCGTGGATCAAGCACATCGCGCAGCCAGTCTCCCAACAGGTTCATCGAAAGACCTGTAAAAGCAATTGCCAAGCCCGGATAAACCGCCATCCACGGGTAGATCGTCAAGTTGCGACGTCCAGCATCAAGCATGTTGCCCCAACTTGGCACACTGGGGGGGACGCTCAAGCCCAAGAAGCCTAAGCCCGCCTCATAGAAGATCATGGCAGACATCTCAAAGGTAATAATGGTGATAAAGGGGCCGATGAGGTTGGGCAAAATATGGCGCATCAAAATACGCCAGCTACTCGCGCCTACTCCTTGGGCAGCCTCGACAAAGAGCGCCTCTCGCAGCCGCAACGTCTCACCGCGCGCCAAACGCACAAAGATTGGGATGTTAGTTAACCCAAAGATCAAGATGACATTGATTAGGCTGCGCCCCAAAATGGCAGCAATAAAGACGACAAAGACCAAATAGGGTAGCGCCAAAATTAAGTTGGAGACGCCCATGATCAACGCATCCGCACGCCCACCGCGATAGCCTGCCACAAGCCCCAACAGTAAACCTAGCCCACCCGCCAAGAGCGCCCCAAAGAAGCCCACAGTTAGCGAAACTCGACTGCCATAGAGCAAGCGGGTCAACATATCACGCCCCAAGTTGTCAGTACCCAAGGGATGATCCCAGGAGCCCCCTTCTCGCCACGCCGGAGGTTGTTTCGCCGAGCGTAAATCTTGGGCAAGTGGTTCATAGGGAGTGAGGATCGGCGCAGAGATCGCCACAAAGACCAGCAAGGCAAACATCACCAGCCCCAGCAATCCCGCTCGGTCGTAGCTCAATAGCTGTTGCACCCAACTCTTGCGTGGGCGCATTGCAATTTTTTGTGTTCAACCTGTACGG
>JBBQIG010000632.1:0-3393 GCA_038324715.1 Anaerolineae bacterium
GGTTGGAATGCTGATGGGCAACGTCTCAACAGGAAGTTGCACCGCAACAGAAGCAGGTGGCTCAGTCAGAGAGGCAATAATCAAGCCCACAAACAACGCCAAAATAACGCCGATCTTCCAACGATCCAGCGTCCAGTCCACATAGGGCATCCTGGCGGGTGACTCAGAGTACATAACCGCTAGCCTCACACCTTAATTTGATTGATCTGTGCATTGAAATGGTTTAGAAATTCGAATTCTTTTCACGCGCTGTACGTTGCTATCGACCCGATTTTCACTCTGTTTTATGTTTTTCATCAGCAAGATCAGCAGACCGCGTCAACCACTGGGCAAAATCTGGCTGATCCCCCGCAACGGCAATGGGAAATAATGCCGCCAAATCAGTGATGGGCGTGGAAGCAAGCTGTTCATAGGTGCAAATACCCGCACGATAGAGCGCGGCCGCACTAACCGGGCCGATACCTAAAATCTTGGTGAAATCATCGGGAGGCGGGCCACTATAGACGGCATTGGTACGACCATATTTCTCCATCAACTGGCGCGCCTGAATCAGCCACTCATCCACATTTGAGCTAGGATAGGCGCTGGTAGCACGACGCAACGTCTCCAGGTCATTCTCAGCAATCTGCTTCCAAGTATAAATTCCTGCACGATAAAGCCGCTGCTTATACACATCGCCAATCCCCTTGATCTTTGAAAGATCATCAGGATACTCCTGTGTACGGCGCGTGAGATCCGCATTACCCGCCCACTTCTGGCGCACAGACTTCACCTCAGGCGCAGCAGGTGGCTCCGTTTGAGAAGTGGACGAATCTTTCACAGACTGGGCAGCAGCTGGTGTCACGCCTCGAACAGTCGAAAAAGCATTATCGGATGAGACATGACGCGCCTGGGACTCCTGGCTTGCAGGTGGCGTTGGGCTAATCAGCGTGCTGGCTGATTTTGAGGGAAGACGAACTTCTGGCTCTGGTTTCGCGCTCTCGTTTTGAGTATCTTCTTGACTCTCTGTGCGCGATGAAGCTTGTGTCCGTTGGGGTGGTTCGCTATTACGGCGTAATGTTGCCAACAGTTCCTGGCGCGAACGTGCGCTTTCACCCCGTCGCGCACGCAGTAAATCCGCCGGACTCGGCTCAGCATGCACCTCTGGGCGCGATTCTGGGCGCGGCACAATCGAGCGATCATCTGACTTCACAGGGGGAGGTGCAGAGAGTAATGCAGGAAAAACCATGACCGACGCAGCCGAACTTGAATCAGATGAGGATGCTCGCGCCCGATCTTGCTCTGGCTCGGAATCGGGATCATCCTCTTTTTCAAGTTCTTCGGTTTCTAAGAAGACTCCTGGGCTGCGATACTCTTGGTCGCCCCAGGCACTTGTCGGTCCGCTGTTGCTGGGTATGGGGCTTACGGGAGCTGTTTCAAGGTCACGCAATTTGGCTTCCAACTCACGGATGCGCCGGTCGTTCAGCTTGAGGCGCTCCTTGCGGAAATAGAACCACTCCCATAAGGTAGATGTAACAAAGCCAAGCAAAAAGCCAGCCAGGACAAACCAAAGCAGTTTCGTGGTCATGCCGTTGGAAACCTCCGGTCTGTGGGCAGGTGGAATTGTTCACGACGCATAGCAAATGGAATCTATCGAAGATTTATTATGGTAACAGCCCTGGCGCAATCATACACCGACGCCAGTACCCTGTCAACGCGCCGCGCGTGGGGGTGCATTTCAAGCTGGGGACGAATAGCGGGAGCGCCAGCTTCTAGCTGGCATAACCGCGCGTATCCAACTAGGGAATGGAAGGGCAACTTTCACTCACCCAGCGCCTCTTTGGCTCGTCGTCGTTGGCGGGCGGCTTCAAAGAGAATCACCGAGCCAGCCACCGCCGCATTGAGCGATTCGGTCTCACCGCCCATTGGAATACGAATGGCAACTGCCTGTTGGCGCACCAATGGACTAGCACCAGCCGCCTCCCCCCCCACCACCACAGTTGCCACGGCAGACCAATCGACCTCGTCATAGGCAATTTGCCCGGTTGCCTCTGCGACATAGAGTGATTGGCTTGCATCCAGCCAAGGGGATAGCTCTTCCCAGCTACTACAGACGCGAATAGGCGTGCGAAAATGCGCCCCCATGCCTGCGCGCAGCACCTTCTCATTAAAGGGATCAACCGTTTCTGGCCCAAAGATCACCAGTTCGACACCTGCCGCCGCGGCACTACGCAAAAGTGTACCCGCATTGCCTGGATCGCGCACTTGATCCAACAAGAGTGTCAGCGTGCGCGGCGTAGGCACGGGCAAGGCTGGCAATGCCACCACCGCAGCAATGCCCTGGGGCGTCACTGTCTCGGTCATCGTGGCAAAGATAGAAGCACTACACGATACCAACTCAATGCGTGCAGCCGCCAACTCCTCAACGAACTTCGCCAAAGGGCTCTCCGCCACAATCATTTCCGGGGCATAGAAAAGATGCCGAAAGATGGCACCTGCCTGCCAAGCATCACGCACCAAGCGCAACCCCTCGATCAGCATTTGCCCATGTGCATAGCGCTCGCGGCGGCGCTGGAGCTTGCGTGCTTCCTTAATGCGGCTGTTGGTGGGGCTGGTGATCATGGCGATCCTCAGTAGCCGGAACCGGCATGACAAAGTTATAGAACAAACTTGCAGGATGTATGGAGCGGAAGATGGAATAGAATTCTAAAAACAGAACTCAAGATAAGACAAACGGCAGGAGCCAGAAGCCCCTGCCGTCATATTGCCAGTAGACGAGCGATTAAAATATCTCTATCCAATAACGCTCTGCAAAAATTTTATGCCCGGATTTCTAAAGAACAACGTGTAAAAATTCTGCATCAAGCTTTTGGGCAAGACAATCGCGGCCAACCTACGCCAGTTGTGATTTAGCAAGGTCAGCAAGCTTGCCGAAGCCGGCTAGATCGCGCACGGCAATGTCAGCCAGCACCTTGCGGTCGATTTGCACATCGGCTAACTTCAACCCGTGGATCAGGCGGCTGTAGCTCAACCCCGAAAGGCGAGCAGCGGCATTGATACGGGAAATCCACAAGCGACGGAAATCGCGCTTCTTGTTACGGCGATCGCGGAATGCATAGAATAAAGACTTTAACATTGCTTCATTTGCGCGACGATATAAGAGATGCTTAGAGCCATATTGACCCTTTGTAAACTTAAGCACCTTTTTATGACGTCGGTGGGCATATACCTTAGGTCGAGACCTTGGCATTCTTCATTTTCTCCTTCCGTGAGGGCGGATGCTGCAATATGCAGATCACTTTTGGAGCCAGTCACGTACTTAACAGGACCGATTTACGTAAATTTTTAAGACCCAGCCGAAACTGGTAATACCCATGGTTGCTACCAGAGCACCAGGAGTATTACCGAGTGGCT
>JBBQIG010000633.1:0-3389 GCA_038324715.1 Anaerolineae bacterium
TCGTCCGGGCGAGAAATTGCACGAGCAAATGATTGGTTCGGAAGACTCTTACTACACGTATGAGTATGAAGAGCACTTTAAAATTCTGCCTAACATTAATAACTGGGGAACTTGCCCTAAACGCATCAAGGATGGAAAAAAGGTAGAAGAAGGTTTTGTTTATTCCAGTGACAACAATAGCGAATGGATGACAGACCAAGAACTACAGGCTTGGATTGATAGAAATTACAGTGAAATTGGGAAAATATGACGATGATACCCTACGGTAGACAGGAGATAAGTCAGGCTGATATTGACGCTGTTGTGGATGTGCTGAAGTCAGACTTTCTTACCCAAGGCCCAATGGCACCCAAGTTCGAGCAAACGGTTGCCAGCCATGTTGGTGCAAAACATGCCTTGGCGGTAAACAGCGCCACGTCAGCTTTGCACATCGCCTGTCTTGCTCTCGGCCTTCGCAAGGGAGATTGGCTGTGGACTACACCGGTGACGTTTGTAGCCTCCGCCAACTGTGGGTTGTATTGCGGTGCGCAGGTAGATTTTGTCGATATCGATCCGCAAACCTACAACCTTTGCCCGAATGTCCTTAAAGCGAAGCTTGAACAAGCAAAAAAAGACGACCGCCTGCCCAAGGTGGTAGTCGCTGTGCACCTATGTGGTCAACCCTGCAACATGGAAGCCATTGCAGCGCTCGCACAGGAATACGAGTTCAAAGTTATAGAAGATGCTTCTCACGCTATTGGTGGCAAGTATCAGGATGAGTTCATTGGTAGCGGACGGTACAGCGACATTACGGTATTTAGCTTTCATCCGGTTAAAATCATAACTACCGCTGAAGGCGGCATGGCCCTCACAAACAACGACTGGCTAGCCGAAAAAATGAACCTGCTGCGTAGCCATGGGATTACACGAGACCCAGACCTGCTGACCCACGAGCCGGACGGACCCTGGTATTACCAGCAGGTAGACCTTGGTTTTAACTACCGGATGACAGAACTGCAGGCAGCTCTTGGAGTAAGCCAGATGCAACGCTTAGATGATTTCGTTAGCAGGCGTCATGAACTGGCAAAACGCTACGACCAGCTATTGGCTGGCCTGCCGTTAACACTACCTTGGCAACCTTCGGCCAGCTATAGCGGCTTGCACCTGTACGTGATCCGTTTGCAGTTAGACAACATCAACCGGAGCCACTTGGAAGTCTTTGAGGCACTGCGAGATCAGGGTATCGGTGTAAACTTGCATTATATTCCGATCCATACGCATCCTTATTACGCCAAAATGGGTTTTAAGGGCGAGGATTTTCCACAATCCATGGCTTACTACCGCGAGGCCATCAGCTTGCCTATGTTCCAGGGCCTCACAGAACAGCAGCAGGATAGAGTAGTGAAAGTGCTGACCGATATTCTGGGTAAAAGAGCATGATCAGCGTAAACCGCGTAGCGATCATTCCTGCTAGGGGCGGTAGCAAACGAATCCCCCGGAAAAATATCCGCGAGTTTTGCGGCAAACCAATGATAGCTTGGTCCATCGAAGCCGCTAAGACAAGCGGCTGCTTTGACCGAGTAGTTGTGTCTACTGATGATCTTGAAATAGCAGAGGTGGCGAAGAACTGGGGCGCAGAGGTGCCTTTCACGCGGCCGGCCGAACTATCAGACGATTACGCGGGAACTTTGCCGGTCATTCGACATGCTGTGGACTGGCTTCATCAAAATGGCGAGACCGTAAACTATGCCTGCTGTATCTACGCGACAGCTCCGTTTATCTCCCCGGAAGACCTGCAGCGGGGCTGGAAGTTGATTCAGCAGGAAGCGGTCAGCTATGCCTTTTCGGTAACCAGCTACGCCTTCCCGATTCAGCGGGCAATCCAGATTACCACTGACGGCCGCGTTGCCATGTTCAGTCCTGAGCACTTTAACACCCGTTCCCAGGATCTGGAAGAAGCATGGCACGACGCTGGCCAGTTCTATTGGGGCGCAGCGGATGCTTGGCTGGAGGAACGCCCAATTTTCAGTGACGGGGCTGTCCCTATAAAGCTTCCCCGCCACAGAGTGCAGGATATTGATACCCCGGAAGACTGGACCCGAGCGGAATTGATGTTCAAAGCAATGCAGGGCCAGAAGGACAGCGAATGAACGTAGTCTTCAGGGTCGACGCTTCCATCCAGATTGGCACAGGCCATGTCATGCGTTGCCTTACACTGGCTGATGAGCTCCAGCGCCAAGGCCATAGGTGTCGTTTTATCTCTCGTGATCAACAAGGACATTTGGGTGAACTCATCACCAGCAAAGGGTTTGCGTTCGATTTGCTCTCGATTCCCGAGGGAGCTCATATAGATGTTCGGGATGAAGAGGGAACGGAACATGCTGACTGGCTAGGCGTTACCTGGCAAGTGGATGCCGTACAAACTCTGGAGGTGCTTGAGTCGATTGAAGTGGATTGGTTGGTAGTAGACCACTATGCACTCGATGCTCGGTGGGAAAAACTTTTAGCAGTCGTCGTAAAACGTATTTTGGTGATTGATGACCTAGCGGACAGAAATCATGAATGTGATCTGCTCCTAGACCAGAACCTAGGTCGCCAGGAGGCTGATTATATTCAGCGCGTGCCAGCTTATTGTAGAAAGCTGATCGGTTCCCGATACGCACTTCTGCGCCCTGAGTTCGCAAAATTTCGAGAGGCCAGCCTACAACGGCGCGTAAAGCCGCAATTGAAACGCATTCTAATATCCCTCGGCGGCGTAGACGCAACTAACATTACTGGGAAAGTATTGAATGCGCTGACCGATAGCACTCTACCGATTGAGACTGAAGTCGATATAATTATGGGGGCATATGCCCCTTATTTGGAAGAAGTGCGGAGTCATGCAACGTTGCTGCCGTTTCGTACGACGGTAAGCGTTAATGTTACCGATATGGCAGAACGCATGTACCTAGCAGACCTCTCTATCGGAGCAGCGGGTAGTACTTCTTGGGAGCGTTGTTGTTTAGGTTTACCGGCCATATTGGTGATATTGGCAGACAATCAGGTTTCAGGAGCCAGAGCATTGAATGCCTGGGGCGCTGCTATATTAATTGGTCATTCTGCAAAGTCGTTACAGAGCTGTCTTTCTGCTTCCTTGATCTTATTGAGTGCGTCGGAGGCTTTGCAACGTATGAGTAACGCGGCAGCTAAGGTGACTGTAGGAGATGGTGTGGATCGGGTCGTTGACTCATTGGCGGAAGTCACAGGTTACATGAATGAATGACCATCGCTTAAGGCTTATGACAGAGTTGGATCTTGAATTGGTACTGCAGTGGCGCAACCATCCGGAGGTTCGGCGCTACATGTACACCACTCATGAAATTACCATGGAAGAGCATCGAAACTGGTTTGCCGGCGCGTCCAATAACCCG
>JBBQIG010000634.1:0-3368 GCA_038324715.1 Anaerolineae bacterium
GTGGAACTGACGCATTGGTATCACCAGTATGGTGAAGAGGGGACGCAGCAAGCGGCAGAGCGTTATGCTGTGGAGTGCGGTGAGGAAGTGGGTGCGAACGTAACAATGGTCTGGGTGCCTGGCGACTATGGCGCTAAGTTGAATGCGTCGTTGCTCACTGATGAAGCACCGGATGTGTTTGAAGGCCAGCCTACGCTGGACATGGTACGATCAGGCCAGATTGCCGAGTTGGGTGACATCTACGGCGATGCGATTGATGATTTCACGCCGCAAGACATTGAATCTGTTACCATCGAAGGCAAGATCTACGCCGTCAAAATGATTGACGACACAGGCTTGCTTTACTACCGCAAGAGCATGCTCGAAGAAGCTGGCATTGAGCCGCCGACCACGTTGGACGAGTTGGGTGCAGCCATTGATGTCTTGAATGATGGACGAGTTAAGGGTATTTTCATGGGCAATGATGGCGGCATTGGGGTGCTGGCAAGCAACATCCTCTGGTCATCGGGACACGAATTCCTGGATGGCAATGAAGTAGGTTTCTACAACGAACGTACCGTGCAAGCGTTCACAAAAGCACAAGAGTTTATGAACGAGCACAATGACGACATTCTGGTGGGTGCGCCCACAGATTGGTGGGATCCCTCTGTCTTCATTGATGGTCTGGCTGCCATGCAGTGGGGCGGCCTTTGGGCCATGCCAGCTATTCAAGAGGCACTAGGTGATGACTTTGGTGTTGTGGCTTGGCCTGCTGTGGATGAAGAGGGTGAACCCGCTACGTTCTGGGGTGGTTGGTCTCAGATGGTCAATGCGAAGGGTGATAACGCGGCCAAAGCCGCTGAATATGTGCAGTGTCTTTGGATCAATAACACAGAGATCCAAAAGGACTGGTCACTTTCCTACGGGTTCCATGTGCCACCTCGCATTAGCGCGGCAGCAGAAGCCGAGCCGTTGATGAGTGGTCCGGCATCTGAAGCTGTGCAAATTCTCTATGATTACGGTCACCCTGCTCCACCGCTGTGGACTGGGGCGATGGGTACTATCTATGGTGACGCTATCGACCGCATTCTGCGTGAGGGCGCTGATCCCGAAACGGAGTTGGCGGCCGCGGCGGATGCCGTGCAGGCTGAACTGGATCGGTTGGATCTGAACTAGAGTTCAATCTTTTTGTAGCTATACCACTCCTGCCGGTTTGTCTGCTGACAGGAGTGGTATAGCCGTTGAGATCGAGGAGTGAAGTAATGGGGGCACAAAGCATCACACCCACCACACCAACCGTCACTCCACGCCGGTCTGGTCCGCGAGTGGCACGCGCGACAGTAGCCTTCTGGATCTTTGTAGGGCCGATGATGCTTGGGCTGCTTATCTTTACTTACATTCCAATTGTTTGGGGACTTTTCCTAAGTTTCTACGAGGCGCGTGCGACGGTTACACCGCAGCAGTTCGTGGGTCTGACTAACTACTTGTACATGATCACGAATCCCGCCTTCATTCAGTCCCTGACCACCTTTGGGGTTTTTGCACTCTTTATCGTGCCTACGACCTTTGCCCTCTCATTGGGATTGGCGCTGCTTGTCAACAGTGTGCGTGTTGGGCAGGGATTCTTCCGGTCGGTTTTCTTCATCCCCACAGCCTGTTCCTATGTAGTCGCTTCACTGGTCTGGCGCATGAATCTCTTTAACGGCCTGCCATACGGCTTTGCCAACATCGTGCTCTACTGGATTGGTGCCGACCCAATTGTTTGGATTGGTACGACCAACCCGCCTTGGTACTGGCTCGTACTGGTGACCCTGCGCTTGTGGCTACAGGTGGGCTTTTACATGATTCTCTTTTTGGCTGGGTTGCAGGAGATTCCGCGCTCATTGTATGAAGCCGCCAGTGTGGATGGTGCCAGCGGAGGGTGGACGACCTTCCGGTATATCACCTTTCCCTTGCTGCGTAATACCTCTATTTCTGTACTCCTGTTGAACTTAATTGCAGCCTTTCAGGCTTTTGATGAGTTCTATAATGTGCTCAGTGGTACAGCAGCTTCGAGCAATATCAACTTGGCGCGCCCACCCTTGGTCTATCTGTATCAGGTGGCAATTAGTAACCAGGACTATGGTCGTGGTTCGGCGGGTGCGTTTATTTTGGCAGGTATTATCATTGTCATTACGCTGCTGCAAGGGCGCTTTCTTGGCTTCGGCAAGGCTGTCCAATAAGAGTCCAATAAGATAGATGTAGAGGGAGTTTTACATGTCTACCACTGCCCAGTCTAGCCAGGAATTGCTTCGCGTTCGGGGTGCCCGCCGCAAACCCTTGGGGCAGTCTGTTGTGCCTGCGCTCCAGTATCTGCTCCTGATTATCCTGGCTATTCTCTTCTTGATTCCGTTCTACATCATCTTTCGCAACGCTTTGATGGTTCAACGCCAGATCACTTCGTTTGATTGGGTGTGGCTACCCTACCCACCCCAATTTAGCAATTTTGTTGATCTGTTCAATGACCCCAGCGCCCCCATGCTGACGGGGCTGCGTAACTCGGCAGTGATCGCTGTCGTCCAGACGGCAGGCCAGATGCTGATTGCCTCTATGGCGGGTTATGGGTTGGCGCGCATCCCTTATCGCTTCAGCACTCCAGTCTTTTTCATGATGCTGCTCACCCTCATGATCCCGAGTGCTGTTACCTTTGTACCCACTTTTGTCATTGTTGCCGCTTTTGGATGGATCAATTCATTCCAAGGTCTGATCATCCCTGGTCTCTTCAACACGTTTGCCGCTTTTCTCTTTCGGCAGTTCTATCTGGATTTTCCCAGAGATATTGAGGATGCGGGGTGGGTGGATGGGCTTGGGTATTGGGGCATCTACCGCTATCTCCTGCTGCCCAACTCGGTAGGTATTCTCGTTTCTCTAGGAGCGATAGCGTTTATTAACAGTTGGAATGCGTTTTTGTGGCCGCTGGTGATCGGACAGACGCCTAGCTGGTGGACTGTACAGGTTGTGCTCTCTACTTTTCTGACTGCACAAACGATTAACCTGCCTGCGCTCTTTATGGGCGCTGCATTGGCGATTCTCCCCTTGCTGATCTTGTTCCTCTTTATGCAGCAGTTCATTGTAGAAGGCATACGCGTTTCGGGGATCAAGGGGTAGTTTGGTGTAGGTTGACAGGCTGGTCAATTCACGCTAGTACATAACGGCTCAAATAACACCGTAGTTCGCACCGCCTCTTCCAGAGTATGAGTGACGGATGAAGTACCAAGAAACTATGGGCTTGTTTACGCCCCCGTGTACTAGTCAATTCGATGGCAAAATCCCTCTGATAAGACGCAGTGGCGGGTAATGCTTGGATGTGTATTTGACCGCCACCGTCATGTTTTAGGCAAGCTACCGCG
>JBBQIG010000635.1:0-3360 GCA_038324715.1 Anaerolineae bacterium
GGCAAAATGGGCCACAACCGGATCATTTATATCCGGGGTTGTGGTAATGGGCGGGCTGTTATGTGCCAAGCTGAAAATGCCCATGAGCGGCACAGTTGCCGTGGGCGCAGGCAGCAGAGAGAGCGAGCTACCTGTGACGGTCAAGGGGACAATTGTCGTGGGCGTAGCGTCAAGCACAATGGGGCCGCCTTGCACGCTGAGTGCGCTGATTGTGCGCGGCAGGGCAAGAATGGGGAGATGAATGGGTGCTCCCTCTGGATTGATAGGCGTGAAGATAAGATAGCCACTAACCTCGTCTAACCAGGGCGCTGCGTCGGTTGGATTCGTCTGGCGTGTGGGGTCGGGGGAGCGAGTCATGGACGCGGCATTTGCCGTAAGCGTTATGGGCAGGGTGGCAAATCCATTGGCTGGAACCGAAATTAGCTGGTTGATTCCTACATCAATGGTGACGCCTGGAAGCTCACGGACTGCGGTGTAGCCGACTGTAACGGTGATGGGAAGATCCGCTTTGTTGGCAAGACGTACCGAACGTACACGGGTGGTGCTATCTAGCACGTCAATAATTCCAAAACTGACACTAACTTGTTCTGGCACTGCCGCGTCAAAGGCAATCAGGTTGCTGTTCAGCGCTGCGATGGGGTCAATGCGTCCAGCACCCGCGCGCAATAGGCTATAGGGCTTGCCCACATCTGCGCGCACAAGTGGATAGACCGCGCTGTTCATTGCCAATGCCTTGAGTTCTTCGGCGCGCCAACTTGAAGCATCTCCGACTGGATGCGCTTCGCGCAGCAAGGCCATAATTCCCGCCACCATCGGCGCTGCCATGGAAGTTCCAGAGCTAGAGACCGATCCATTGCCAGTGCCGAGACGTGCCGAGATAATGTTGACGCCTGGTGCTGCCAAATCTGGCTTGAGTCCGCCATCGCCCCGGCGCGGCCCGCGCGCGGAGAAAGTCGCCATCCCCCCATTGGTAAGGTTATCGGGGTCGGTGGTATTGATGCTGGTGGCAGCCACGGCAATTGCGCGCGGTGCCATGCCAGGGCTGCCAACGGCGTAGTGAACATCACCCGTGTTACCCGCCGAAGTGACAACGATCACGCCCAGTGCAGCCGCGTTCTCTACAGCGACAACCGTTGAATCATAGGGAGAACCAAAAGCGGAACCCAGCGACAAGTTGATGATATCCACATGGTCGCTAAAATCGCCATCTTGGTTGGGATCAACTGCCCATTCAATGGCGGCATCCACCACGTCACTGCTGCCCGAACAGCCAAAGACTTTCAGCGCATAGAGAGTTGCTTCGGGGGCCATTCCTGGGCCAATACGCATCTGGCTAAGATCGAGCGAGCTGTCATAGGTTCCCGTATACGTCGTGCCATCGCTCTGGACGCCATAGCCTGCGGCTGTACCTGCCACGTGTGTGCCATGTCCGAAGCCATAGCAATCCATTGGGTCGGGGTCTGGATGGGGAATGGGCTGATAGAAGGCCGACGTAACGCTGGCATCATAGCGGTCGCCCGTAAAATCATAGCCTCCACCAATCTTGGTGGAGGGAAAATAGGAGGGTACTTCATCTGCCATGTCTGGATTGTTGTGATCATAGGCGAGAATAGTTCCAGGCCCGCCAAACATGGTGTGCAGATAGTCGATGCCTGTGTCAATGATGGCAATCGTAACGCCCTCTCCTGTTAACCCTGCGCGGTCAATGCCCTCCCAAATCTCGGGGATCTGCATCAATTGTGCGGCGCGGGTGTTGCCCGGCTTTTTCGGGACTAGCGGATAGACCCCCTGCACACCCGGTAACGCTTCCAGTGCCGCCACTTGTTCCACAGGTAAGTAGACCGCAATGCCATTATAGACCCGTTGCAGACGGTAGATCACTTGGGCATCATGAAGTGCCAGCGTATCCATCAGCGCTTGTTGCGCCTGATCAACGGATGCGAGATGGGCTTGGGTGATGGCGGCAACAGTGGCAGTGTTGGCACTTTGGGCTTGTTCGCCCGCAACCATTGCGGCATAAACCTCCAACACAGCTGGCGTCTCCAGTTGAATCATGTACCCGACTCGCAGAGGGGGCGTGGACTCTTCCACAGCTGATTCCATGTTCGACTCTACTGTCAATTTGGTCGCAGAATCAGCCGTAGCCTGATCGGAGATAAGTTGTGTGCTAGTCTGATCATTGGCAGCCGCGTTTGGCTGTTTCCAAAAGAGCGTAACCAGGGTCAATGACATTGCCAAGAAGACGAGAAGCAGGAGGCGCAGGTTGAGAAACCAGAGCAATAACCGGGCACTATGATGCATGAATGGCTCACTTGATAGAGGGATATGCTACACGTGCCCATGCTGTATACTTTCGCATGGGCACGTGACAATCTCACAGGTTCGTGTATAGGATACTACAGAGTGATTATAGCACGACCTGATCACGCTACCGTAAAGCGCCAAATTCTCGCACTAAATTAGCACAAAGTTAAATCACCAAGAAGGAACTCTTGCGCTTCTTGACACCAAATCGTTCGGCCTCTTTGTGAGAGAGCCAAGCGCTTGTTTCGAAGAAGCCATAGGTGCGGCGCAGCGAACCATAGCGGCGTTGCACAAGGTCGTGCAGGTCATCTGACATCAGCCGCCAAACCATCCGCTCCAACTCCTCAATGCGCCAGAGCATTTCACCTGGCGTGCTGGGGACTGGAATGTCGCTGTAGGTCGGCGGGTTGCCAAAGCTGTGGGGAAAGGTAATCTGCTTGGAAGGAAGGCGGGGCAGTTGTCCCAGGGCAACGACTGCCATGCCAAAGGCCAAAAGTTGATGGCGCACCCGTTCAACTTCAGTAGGCAACTTTTCGGCATCTGGAAGTTCATCGTATACAGCACTGCCTTCGTCGGCATCGACTGCCAACCCGAGTTCACGGCTTAATTGCGACCAGTCTGAGACGACTCGGTCAAGCAAATAGCGTAGTTCGATTTGGTGACTGATTTGGCCTGTGCGTACACTCAGCACGAAGCCTTCGCGCACTTTGCGCAGGTAGTCGCGGGCTTGCAGCAAGACAACTTGCTCAACTTTGCCGATTTCGCGTCTTTCTCCATGCCTCTCACTGCCCGGTTGCGCACTCTGGTGCAAGTTGAGTGACAACATCTGAGTGGTGGTTTCGGCTAGTTCCCCAAAACCCACAAAGTCATACAGACCGGAAGTCTCATCCATTGACGATACTCCTAAATTCTCCAAATGCAGTTCTAACAAGGCTCCATAGGAAGCCGACGATAATCCAGTGGGGGATGTGTGGCAACATTATAGCAAGGGAAGAAGTTGTTGAGAACTCTCCATTTCTAAGGAAAATATCTAAGGAACAGCATGAATAGTTGGAT
>JBBQIG010000636.1:0-3341 GCA_038324715.1 Anaerolineae bacterium
CTTTAAGCTCATCGTCGATCTTAGAAATATCATCACCTTCAATAAGAAACAGATACCCATCAAGCCGCTCAAAATCGCAATCGATCTGCTCACCTTGAACGATGCGCTCAATAAGATCAATTGCCGAAGCATGGCTTGCATAGGCGAGTCTGGCCCCCTCAGAACCATGCACGCGCTCAATTTCAAAGAAGCGATCGTCAATGGCACTTGCCAAATGAGCCGTTGTTCGCCCCGATTGACCACCTCCAATCGGGCCATCATCGAGCACAACCACGCGTTTGCCTTCGCGCGCCAGCAGGTAGGCAGTGGTTAACCCAGCTATACCCGCACCAATGACACAGACATCTGTCTGCACATCGTCGGTCAGTGGTGGAAAATGCGGCATCTTCACATCCATCCAAACAGATGTACTTCATCCAGAATCGTTGCTCATCACAACTCCTTATTCTCCTGCACCCAACTCTCCTGCGCCTTGCTCTCCTGTCCTCGTCTGGCAGAAGTAAGCACATGCCACAACAGGGGCCTCTAAGAACCTTTGGCTTCAAAAACAAAAAGTCATCTCAAGAATGTCATTCCGAGCAAAGCGAGGAATCTTTCTTCCTATCTCTATCAGCAGAAGCGGAGGGGGAGAGACCCTTCGCTCTGCTCAGGGTGACAAAAGTGAATTTAGAGATGAGTTATAGTACCATGCAAAATTTTATAGAAATTCTATAGAGAGGAGTATAAAGGTACTTGCAAGCAGTGATCGATGGATGAATATTTAGAACCTGTATTCACTTTTGGATACAGACTCACATGCAGACAAAGATAAAAGGCAAGCAAAAGTGTACAAAGAGCTATATACGCTCAATATATATAAATAGAGAGCAAATGTTTGAAATTTACGTTAACCTACCTAACACACCCTGTTGCTACGCTTGATTACGTCTTGACAAGGAATTTCGTAGCTTTAGAGGTGAAATCAGAAACAAATCACCAATCAAAAATAATACAGAACCGCCCCATCATCGCATTCAGACAATTCAGACAAAGGGGTATCAAGAGAGCATACCAGAGAACCAGAGCGTATTTACAATGTCAAATGTACAACCAATATCATCTGACTATTTACTTGAAGAAATTCTGATTACGGTACAACTTGAGCAGCGAAGGCCGCGGCCCCCTGATTACGCAGCCGAAAACAGAGCTTTGGTGGCGCTGGCAGAAAGCATGGCACAAAATCCACAGCAATTGCTACAGCAGCTTACATATCTCGCAGTGGAGCTATGCAAAGCCGGGTCAGCAGGAATTAGCCTTATACGAGGGGATGCTGATGGCGAATTTTTTGAGTGGGTCGCTTTATCGGGAGTCTATGCGCCCTACGTGATGCGACGTACGCCACGCCATTTTAGCCCATGCGGGATAACGCTTGACCGTAATGCCCCCCAACTATTCCGTTCGCCGTCTCGTTTGTACACCTATTTTAACGAAGCAGATACGCCAATTGTCGAAGGCTTGGTTGTGCCGTTTTATCTCAACGGCCAAGCAATCGGCACAATCTGGATAGTAGGACATACATCAGAGCAACAATTTGATGCGGAGGATGTGCGTCTAATGATGAGTTTGGCGAAATTCACCGCAGCCGCGATACAAATCACGCAATCACTGGATGCGTCAACAGCAGCCAACAGCAAACTCCTCGAGAAGATTAACGAGCGCGAAGAGGCAGAAGCGGCATTGCGTAAGAGCAAAGCGGCCCTGCATGAATTGAATGCCACGTTAGAACAGCGGGTGCAGGAGCGGACAGACGACTTGCAGCGCAGCAATCTAGAACTTGATCAATTTGCCTACGTTGCTTCTCACGATTTAAAGGCTCCACTACGTGCCATTTACCAACTTTCCAGTTGGATTGCCGAAGACGCTGGTCACCTGTTACCAGCCACATCGAAGGAATATTTAGCAAAATTACAAAGTCGTGTCCACCGTTTAGAGGCACTCCTCAATGACCTGCTGGCTTATTCACGCGCAGGTCGTCACCAACACCCACCCGGGGAAGTTGATACAGCCGAACTCGTACAAAATGCCGTAAGCATCTTACACCTGCCACCTAACTTCACGATGCGAATTGAGGGTGTCATGCCCACGCTTATCACCGAGCGAACGCCGCTAGAGACGGTCTTTCGCAATCTCATTGACAATGCGATTAAGCACCACCACCGCCCCGAAGAAGGATGCGTAGAGATTAGTGCCCAGGATCGCGGCGAGTTTGTGATTTTTTCAGTGAAGGATAACGGCCCTGGGATTGATGCACTCTTCTATCAGCGTATCTTTGAGATGTTTCAGACACTGCGCCCGCGCGATCAGGTGGAAGGCAGTGGCATGGGCTTAACTGTCGTCAAAAAAATCGTAGAGAGCCGTGGCGGGACAATTCAAGTCAAATCTAGCCCAGAAGAGGGAGCCACGTTTCGTTTTACTTGGCGCAAAGTCCTACCGCAGCCACGTTGATGGCACAAGTTGGCATAAACAAGTGGGACAAAATGGTATAAAAAGGTTGGCTGAACCACTCTGATTCAGCCAACCTTTTTGTTTATAGGGAATTTGCAGAGCGCAAGTTTCTCTAATCCGGCTTACGCAACGTCCCGGCAATGACCATTGCAGCAAAGCCAATCACCCCGGCGACACTTGCCATCACGCCCACCGCGGTCAGACGTGCAAGCCATGCAGGTGGGCCTCCTGTTTCGCGGCCTTCCAAAACAATCGGCGATTGATCTGCCACAGGACGGCTGCTGACACCCGGTTGACTACTCTGCTCCGAGTTGGGGACGGCAAGGTTGGCAAAGTTACAAGCCATGATCGAAACATTGTCCACATACATCGCCGTGCGTCCTCCCTGCCCATCATTGTTGACGGCAATCACCAGGCGGATAGTTTGCCCCGCTTGCATGGTGAGATCATAGTCCTCCGCCAACCACAAGCGCTCATCGGACTGAACACCAAGTGCACGTCCTGCAAACTGGCCTGTGAGCACATTGTAAACGTCTACATACTGAAGATCACCCGGCCCTGGCATTGGCTCATGGAGTGGGTAATAGCGGAAGCTTAAGATAATGCTGTTGGCATCCCCCGGCAGCGCAATCACTTGATCAATGGCGCTGATGCTCGCCTGGTTTTCACCCTCAACAAGACCCAGCCGCATTGATTGCTGGCTGCGGTTAAAGGGTAATTCAGTTGTATAGAGAGGTGCGGCTGGGCTTTCTAGCACCGTCCACCCCGCATTTGTCCGCTCAAAATCACCGTTGTCAACCAGTTCCATACATTCATCTACACGCGCGGGCGTGGGGTCGGGCGTGCTGATGGGAATG
>JBBQIG010000637.1:0-3334 GCA_038324715.1 Anaerolineae bacterium
TCTGGAGATTGCAGGGACTACACCTGTGTTGGCTACATCTCTGTCAACTAACGGGTCTGTTAACTAACGGAACTATCGAAGATGCTATTTGATTTGTGCTACGAAAAGGGTTAATGAAACGCTGTACGTAACTGAAGTGTACAAACTGAGTGGTTGAGCGCGTAAGAAGTGTGTTATTACGCCCTACTTGCATTATAGCACCGTCTTTATAAGGAGCATAACGCAATTTTTTGGGCCTAGCCACAGTCACACATACCGCATGTCGAAGGCTGAACATCGTGCAGCGTGATCCACTCAAGCTTGAGGAGACGAACTTCAGGTTCGGTGGCGGTTTTGGTGTGCAGGTGATAGACGGGGCAAGAGATAGGGATGCCACCTTCTCGGAAACTGAGATCTTCCGAGAAGGTGTAGTACGAGTACAAAGTTTCAGCTTCTCTTCGAGTTCATCAGAGTGTTCATCCAGAATTAGCGAATCGTATCGGCTACCGGCTCTAAACCATACTCATTCGCCAACAACTCATAGGAGAGAACACGCGCTTCGTGGCTGTGAATAAGTGTTGTAACCATCAACTCATCGGCTCCGGTCTGCTCCACCAAACGGTCTAACTGTGCGCGCACGCTGGCAGCATCACCCACAATCTGGGTTGATTTACGATAGGCGGCGGCTTGCGCACGCTCGGTCGCTGTATAGGGATACGCCATTGCTTCTTCTGGGCTGGGAATGGGCATGGCTTGCCCATTGCGCAGCCGCACAATTGCCAGCGCAACGGATGAGGCCAATTCCTCTGCACGCTCCTTTGTTTCGCCAACAATCGCCGCCACCGTCAGAATGGCGTAGGGCTGTGGAAAATGCTCGGAGGGCGTAAAGTGGTTGCGATAGGCGCGCAGTGCAACCAAGGCATTTTGCGGGTTGATGTGATGGGCAAAGGCAAAGCCCAAGCCCAACGACGCGGCTAGCTGTGCGCTAACATCGCTTGAACCCAGCAGCCACAAGGATGGGAACCCTACATCGCTCGGCATTGCCTTAACATTCTGAAAGGGATGATCAGCAGGAAAGTTATCGTTGGCAAAGGCCATCAGTTCGCTTAGATGTTCGGGGAAATCGTTGGCATGCAACGCCTCTTTGTTGCGTCGCAAGGCAAAGGCAGTGAGCGGATCAGTCCCTGGGGCGCGCCCAATGCCGAGATCAATACGCCCTGGATACAACGCTTCCAACATACGAAAGGTTTCGGCGATCTTCAACGGTGGGTGGTTGGGCAGCATGACGCCACCAGAGCCAACGCGCAACTGCACCGTCTCACGCGCAACCTGACCGATCATCACCTCGGGTACCGAGCTGGCAATGCTCGCCATATTATGATGCTCGGCAAACCAATAGCGGGTATAGCCCAAGCGATCTACATTTTTTGCTAAGTCAATACTGTTCCGCAAAGCTTGGGTCGCCGTGGAACCAGAGCTAATTGGGGAGAGGTCGAGAACTGAGAGTGGGATGCTCATAGAAACCATCTTTCCAAATTCAAGTGCGCTAATTTATACGCGCTACCTGCGCGTTGTACAGATAAAGCCCACTATACCCCATCTTTTGAAAGTTAATAGTGTGCTATAGCACTTTGAAAGCAATGCCTAATAAAGAAGGAATTGTCGTTGATTAAGAACGTTCAGTCATGCTATAGCCAATGCAAAAGATGCTCAAATCACGGCAGCAGGGTGGTCAGTTAAATCGTGCAAGCCACTTTAGTAGGGCTGTGTATATGATTGTGCCAAAGGTAATCATCAGAGGTAGTCGGTGCAATAAGTAGAGTTAAACAGGTCTCAATCACCAATATGCACCATGTTTCCCGATTCTACTGTTTTGAACCAATCGTGCAACAGTCGCCCCAATTGCCAGGCGATAGGCAGCATCGAGAGTACATAGACCATATAGCCCGCGCTATGCAAGTTGCTGCGCAGCGGGAGAACGAATATACTCGCCCAGACCAGAGCACTGCCAGCGTTGACAGCCAGCAGGCTGAACCAGTTGCCTCCCAATTTGGCCTTACTTTCTCGAAGCAGATAACGCTGGATCAAGAAGGGAATCAGCGCATAGCTAAATTGCAACACCCAGCCGTAGATGAGCGCTTGCGGCGCTGTCGCTTCAATGTCACCACCGACGAAGCCCGGTACATTCAATAGAATGAACGGCGCAATCAAGACGGGCAACAGGATCCACACATAGGCCGCCACCAAATGCCACGCGCCAGCGCGGCGTAACTCGCTGGTGCGTGCGAGACCCCGCACCAGCAGCCCTAGCAGCCAGACGGTAGCCGCAATATGCAGCACCAACCCCGGGACAGTCACCCAAAGCGCGCCACCCAGCCACGGTCCCATCACCAAACCCAGAGCACCCAACGTCATGCTCCAGAAGATGATATTAAGCGTGCGTACGCTGGCCAATGGTTGACCGATCAGCATAGGAATCATGTCGATAATCAACCCAGCAAAGACTAATGAGAGAAATCCCCAGTTGTTGGCGTGGATATGCACCTCTAGCGGCACCTGAATGCGTAAGGGGCCACTCCAGCCCAGCCACAATCCCGTGCCGACAATAATCCCCAAGAGGAGATAGAGTAGGCCAGTGACGTAGAACTTTACGCTTTGGCCGAGCGGTTGAGCATCTGCACTGCGCATCCCCCACATTTGTTTAACGAACAATGAGGTGGCAATGAAGATCAATGTGCCACCAGTGAATATAAGTTGTTGGTTGATGATAGGAATGCCAGCCAGCAAAATGATCAGCCCAACGTTGAGGGTCAGCCAAACATCCCAGCGTGTTGAAGGCCGGGGCAACTTACGGCGGGTTGCCACCAGCACAGGCAGCGCACCAAAGATTACCTGAGTCAACATGCCCAGGGTGATAAAGTGAATGCGCAGCCAGCGCACGCCGTTGAACCAGGGCAAGAGGTTGAGGCTAATAAGCGAAGCATCCAGCGCCACAAACACCGCAACGAATAGATAAAGCAGCATCATCAAAAAGTAGGGGTTTACCATCTAGTCTTCCTCCAATTTTTCCTTCTATTTTGTGGCAGTGGTCATCGTTTTGAGCAAGTACTGTCACTCTTCAAAAATCTTGCAACCTTGCTCTCTGTGACAGTATCTCACCAACAAGAGACAGTCGCTTTCTTGTCCCACTTTCTTGTCACGAAAGAGGACTAATGACCCTACTGCCAACTGTTGTCTTCAAGCCATCCCGACAAAGCCGCTCGCAGTTAATCTAGTTTGGCGGACAGGAAGATCACGCGCGTCTCTGCCTGCATCCCACGACGGGCTCCAGCAGGTGTAATCACCGTTGCGCCCG
>JBBQIG010000638.1:0-3330 GCA_038324715.1 Anaerolineae bacterium
ATGAGGATGAGGACTACGCCATAGATCACAAAGTAATCAAATGTCTGGATGGCACGATAGAGCAGCGTGCCCACACCCGGATAGCCAAAGACCACCTCCACCAACACCGCACCCGAGACAATATAGCCCAATGAAAGCGCCAACGAGGTCGTTTGTGGAAGCAGGGCGTTGCGCAGTGCATAATGGGTGAAGATCTCGCGATTCTTCAGCCCCTTGGCCTCAGCAAAAGTAATGTAATCCTCTTCCAACCCAGAGATCATCATGCCACGCATCCCAATCGCCCAGCTACCCACCGAAGCAAGGATGATCGATGCAGCAGGCAACACCGAATGCCAAAGCGCATCCATCAAGAAAGTCCAGTTCATTCTGGGAATCGCAGCCAAGCTGTACCCCCCACTAATCGGAAAGATCTTCAGCGTAGAACCCAAAAAGTAGACCAAAATCAAGCCAAGCAGATAAAACGGGATTGCCGACAAGGTTAACAGTGGGGCCATGACCACAATCAGCGCGCGCGGTGACTTCGGCCATGCAATCAGCGCGCCCAAGATCGTACCCAAAGAAAAGGCCAGCAGCGTGGAAACGAGCAATAGCCCAATCGTCCACGGCAGCGCGCGCAGGATGATGTCGAGCACCTTGCTCGGAAAGTTTGAGATAGAAACACCCAAATCAAAACGCGAGACATCGCCTAAGTAACGTAGATATTGCCTCCAAAGCGGTTGATTTAACCCAAACTTCTCCTCATAGGTCGCCACCACCTTCTCCATATCCGTCTTGCCGGCCCCACCAAAACTTGATGCCTGGAGCAGCTTTTCGCGAATAGGATTTACCGGGGCAAGGCGAGGCAGAACAAAATTCACTGTGGCTGCCAACCACATAATGATCAGAAATACGCCAAGACGTCGCGCTAGATAACCAAGGGTCATGTCATTGCTTCCTAAATGCCTGTCAGTGATGGACCTGTCAATGGTGAATGTGCCAGGATGTACGGGCCAAGAATTGACAAAAAATTGACAACGAATCGGCCAAGAGTATTCAACAGGTAGAGGTTAAAAAACGAGAAGTTCTGTTGTACGTGCTTATACACGCCACACAGACCAAGCTTTTGTGTAAGGAATCACTACCCTCCAACAAAAGGTAGTTTTCAAGAAAGCTATGGGGTTGTTGTGAATGCGAAATTTTTTGGCTAACTTATAACAGTTGACTTGTGATAACTGTTGATGCTTGGCAGACCACAGAGCAATGTCTAAAACTTGAGTCAGCCGAGCGGAGTCCTCACAGATATAGTAACCAGATTCACGCCAAAGTGCAAACGCGTTTTTTTTCGGGCGCTTTTTGGCACTCTATCTGCGGCTTGGTGCATTGCGCCAAAGCATCAGCGCCACGACGAATAGAGGAACTCCGGCAATCAGCCCAAAGATGCCAGGGCCAAGCGGTGGATTCGCTGGCTCTTGTGCAAATAGCAGTGGCAGTGCGCCAATGCCATTGAGCGCGCCGTGACCAATCACCGCAGGCCAAACGCTACCGCCTCGGATCGTCAACCATCCCAGGAGCGTGCCAAAAGTTGTAGTGAAGAGCAGAAAGGTCAACATCCCCAGCCAAGGTGCGCCAGCATAGTCAAGTCCATAATTATGCCCCATCGCGATCAAAGGCCAATGCCACACTCCCCAGATAAGCCCCATCCACAACATCGCCCGCTGCCAGCCCAAAACCATTAACTTGGGTTGAAGATAGGCGCGCCAGCCAAACTCCTCACCAAAGGTCGGCAAGGCATTAAGCAAAGGAGAAATCAGCACCGCAGCAAATGTTTGCACGAGTATAAGGGTTTGCAGATCAAGGGGTAGCTCTTCCCCGCTCTGCGCTAAAGCCGCGTCTATCGTAGAGCGAAATGCGTCAAGCGTTGCATCAAAGTGTTGGGGGAAAATGAGGAAATAGAGGGCGGCACCTACAACAACCAAAATTGCGGGTTCGAACCACGCCACCAGCCATGTGCGCCAATTCTGACGAAAGCGCGGAGCCAGCCACAGGTTGCGCCATCCCTCTTTCGTAATCAGGCGAGTCAGCAGATGGGCAAAAGCTGGCCCAGGCATATACCACAATGCCAATATCAAGACCGATGGCACCGCCGACGGCCCACCATTGAGGGCAATATAGAGCGCAGCCGTACCAGAGATTACAATAGCCAACAGGCAGAAGATGAGAATACGCCGCAGATCTAGTGGCTCAGAAGTTATGGGGGGGTGTTCAGTTTGTTCCATATCAGAAATTCACGAATAGAAGGGCTACGAGAGCAGAAAGCCGATGAACACTCATTGCAAAGGCGCGCAGCTCGCAAGGTGCTGCTTCGCCTTTGCAATGAGTGTATCGGTTCAACTTATCAGGTTTAGATCAACAGGTAAACCTACTGAGTTGACTGATCAAAGGCAACCATGAAGTCGGCAACCTTCTGCACGATGATATCTAACATCGCTTTACCCTCTTCGGGGGTAGCTTGTGCTGGGGAATCCGAATAGCCGGTGCTCGCCGCCCAGGTGCCGTGACGCTGCACAGTCCCACCGACCAGGCCTTTGGAGAAAAGCCCACCATCACTCTTTTGGTCAAGCGTGCGGCCCAAGCCCTCCTTGTTCACTAATTCGGGGCGGATCGCCATCACAAGAGCCGTTTCAAACCGTCCTGCATGTCCAGGAATGCGTCCGCCTTCCATAATGCCAGCCTCGACAATTGCAGGGCGCGCAATATCCCAATAGGCGGCTGTCGCCATTGCCACATCATGCCCCAGCCGGTTAACAAAGTCTAAACCGACCACCGAATTTGAGTCCGTGTTGCCACCATGTCCATTGAGGATCAAGATCTTGCGGAAACCGCTCAACGCCAGCCCTTCCAAAATGTCAGTCACAGCCGCCATATAGGTCGGTGCAGCCAGCGACAACACGCCCGCAAAGGGGCGATGGTGATGCGAATTGCAATAGGGCAACACAGGAGCCACCAGTACCGTTGCTCCTCCCGAAGCTCTCTCTGCTGCTCGTTGCGCCACCGTTCCACACAACAGCGTGTCCGTCACCACAGGCAAATGCGGCCCATGTTGCTCAATCGAAGCTGTGGGTAGAACGGCAATAGCGTGCGGAGCAATCTCTTTAATTTGCTCACGTGTTAGTTCTTCTAAACGAACGGTCATACTCTCTTCTCCTCCTACACATCAACGAAAGATTTAACTGAAATAAGGTAGTTTGACAATGTCACATTACATAACATGTGATTTCGGCGAAATATTGGCCCGCAAGTCGATGTATCGGACATCTACATCGGACGTTAGCCGACCGGTATGAGTTGTAG
>JBBQIG010000639.1:0-3325 GCA_038324715.1 Anaerolineae bacterium
AGAGATTACCAGGCGCGCAAAGTGTACTTCACCAGTGTAGCTGGAAATAGAGTTCGCGCCAACTGGCATCATCACCTGACATTATACCGGCATCATGAGGAGAAGTTATGGATACAGATTCAGTGAACAGCGGGGCAACACAGGCAGATCAAGAAATCGACATGCAAGCGTTATCCTCTGTTTCAAACACGGCGCTCTTCACCCTCTGGGCGCGCGCCATTGAAGCGCAGAGTGAAGACCCTATCCTGGTTGACCCCGCCGCTGTCGCCATTGTCGAGAAGTTGCGTCCCCATTTGGCAGCGACCACGGATCCCTTTTATCAGCAATTGGTGGTAAATCAACTCGACCCACGCCTTGTTGCTGGGCTAGCCCTGCGTGCACAACATTACGATAATATGGCACGTAACTTTCGCCAGCGGTTTCCCAGGGGGATGGTGATCAATTTGGGAGCGGGACTCGACACGCGCTTTGAACGGCTGGACGATGGTGAAATACGTGTGGTTGATCTAGACCTTGAACCGATGATCAACCTGAAACGCCAACTTATTACAGAGCATCCTCGCCATGAGTACCTGCCAACTTCGGTGCTGGAACTCGACTGGATGGATCTGCTAGACCGCTATGATGACCGTCGCTTTCTTTTTCTTGCCGAAGGATTGTTCATGTATCTGCCGCCCGAAGAGGTGAAGAGGCTGGTGATTGCCTTGGCAGATCGCTTTCCTGGTTCCGAATTGGTGGCAGAAGTCTTTAACAGCCTATGGATGCGTCCACCTTGGCGTGGATTCGTATCGCGTAAACTTCGGCGACAATTGAAGTTTGATCACAATGTTGCCTTCCACTTTGGTTTAGACTACCCCCACGAGATGGAGACCTGGGATCCGCGAATTCACTTTCTCTCCGCCTGGTCATTCTTGGATGCGCCAGAACGAAAATTGGGAATACTGCGCTGGTTTAGGTACATTCCCCTGCTACGATTGACCCAATACAACGTGCATTACCAGTTGGTGTAACCGCAACGGCGAGCGTTCATATTTTCGTGTTAATAGAATTGAGTAGGTTAAACAGCAGGAAGTGCCCAAAAAAGCGATTGGATCACCTGAGTCTTTGTGCTACAATAGCAGTGAAGCGATCTTGCTCACTCTTCGCTCACCCCTTAATCCCACACATTGGACTTCTTTCATATTTATGAGAGAAATAGCCGAACGGAGGAAAAAACGAATATGCAGAGAGGAAACTTGCTCAACCGTACTGATCGGTCAAAGGTATTGGCGTCACTCTTGGTGGTAGCGCTAGTGCTCCTAGTAGGATGTGCACCGCGCGCCTCGGGGGGTGCAGTTGCGGCGTCTGCAGATCAATCACAAATTGTGATTGACCTACCTGCCCTGGTACTCGATGTACAATCGGATGGACAAATTAGCGTTGGTGGACAGTCAGTTACAGAATTGGGGAGCCAGTTTGGAACTGATCTGGCAGCATTAGGCATTCCCCGTGAAAACGTAGATCTTCTCACCGCTTCCAACATTCAACACATCCAGGTCGATAACACCGCCGGGGGGCTGGTGATCTTGGTCAACGGCGCACCTATTCCATCAGTGGCGTGGGATGGCGAAAAATTGTTGGCGACCGCTGAAGTATTAGAATCATTGGGTGCAGGCGTTACCCTCTTGGATAGGGTGCTACCTCTCGTTACGCAATTAGGTGTCGGTGTCATTCTCCGCTTCCCAGTTGCAGAGGGTGAAGAGGAATTGCCATTGGTATCCATTGACAATCAAGTTGCCGAGCAGGCACTCGCTGCCCAAGAAGAGTTCCTAGCCGCAGTTGGCACCCCTCCCACCTTCCAGTTCACCATTGAGTATGATGAAGATGGCTCCTGGACTGTGGCAGACTTGGCACAAGCCGAGTGGAGCACACTACTGCCTGTGCCTCTGGATATGCTCAACCTGACCCCAGGCACGATTGCGGGATTAAGTAACGCAAGCATCAGCGAGATCGGGCTTGCCACCAATCAAGATGGCATTTTCATCTCCATCAACGGTCAGACCCTTCCCTATATCACTTGGGCTGACGGTCGAATCAATCAACTGCTTCTTTTAGCAGAACAAACAGGGTTACTTTCACAGGTCACGGGCGACGATCCAAACATGACAGCGATCATGGACACTGTCGAAAGCCTGCTCCCTGCTGTGCAAGCGTCAAACGTAAGTCTACGGGCGACCTTCCCCTAGCACACGCAGAGAAGATAGCATACGCAGATAGTATCTCTTTAGCACGCCCGTAACAGGGTAGGCTGGATGAACACTCTCGGTTTGCAGTTGTAAAGTGTCTGCCCCCCAGACGAGATAAAAGGAACGAGCCAGATTGCAATATTGCAATCTGGCTCGTTCCTTTTATGTTCTTATCGTCTCTCTCTTGGAGAGAGTCTACTTTGGGTGCTTTCCCGGTAGTGGATTACTCATGGGTGGTGGGAAATGGGGGATGGAGCTAAAACCACCAAGCCCACAGTCGCGGCACGAAAATAGCGGCAGCGACCGCAATACTTCCCAGCACCGCAAAGATCATTGCCCCAGCCGCACTGTCTTTGGCAATTTTTGCCAGTGGATGAATCTGCGGCGAAACGAGATCGACCACGGCTTCAATCGCCGTATTCATTGCTTCCAATGCCAACACAACTGCCACAGTCAGCCCCAACAGGCCCCACTCGAGCGCGTCAATGCCAAACCACACGCCTGCAATGACAACCACACTCAATGCGGTCAACTCGATCCAGGCATTGGGTTGAGTGCGTAGGGTATAGGTTACGCCAGCCCAGGCTGCACGTAAGCTTAACCAGCGCCCGCGCAAAAAACTGATGTTGGTGCGGTAGTTGAGCGGCTGAACGTCGGAGGGGCGTGCGGCTCGATTGACAATAGGCTTGATTGCAGATTTAGACATGAGGGCTGTGATCGGAGTCGAGACGAATCTACGCATGCGGTTCAGATCGTTTGGGAGAAAGCTGGTGGTCGCCAAATTGAGTTAAGACAAGGCTTTGGCGCGCCCACATCGCCTCTTGAGCCTCTGGCGTATCGTGGTCATCACCGAGTAAATGCAGCACCCCATGCACAACCATCAAACGCAGTTCGACAGCAGGGCTGTTATCAAAGATCGTCGCCTGATTCATGGTATAGGGAAAGGCAATGATAATATCGCCCAAATAGAGACCCATCTCTGCGGCCAACTCCGGTGGCAACACCAGATCTTGCTCGCCAGTTTGCTCGTCTTGTGCAGCAAAACTCAGCACATCGGTGGGGGCATCTATGCCGCGATAGTCGCGGTTAAGTGCCTGCAC
>JBBQIG010000640.1:0-3320 GCA_038324715.1 Anaerolineae bacterium
AGCCTCATGCGCTTGGATCACTAGGTCAGTGGATTGAACAAGTTGAGGTATCACTACTCGCGCAGCGCACCGCCGAGAACATCCCCGGTGAAGTGGCGTTGGAGCAAGAAGAATACCAGCAGCGTGGGAATCGTTGCCATAAACGACGCGGCAAAGATGACCGAATAATCGACATTTAAGGGAAAACGGGAGCGCAACAGCAAAATGGTCAGTGGCAGCGTGTAGTGTGCAGCGGTGCGGATAATGATCACCGGCCAAAAAAGATCGTTCCAATTGGCGAAGAATGTGAAGATCGCCAGCGTAACCAACGGAGGCATCGACATAGGTAACGCCAGTTGGAAGAAGAGGCGCAGATCGCCCGCGCCGTCAATGCGCGCAGCGGACAAGAGTTCATCGGGAATGGTGAGCATATACTGGCGCATGAGAAAGACACCAAACGCGCTCGCCAGCCCAGGAATAATCAACGCTTGATAGGTATCCACCCAACCGATGCTGACAATCACCATAAAGATCGGGATCAAGGTGACAATGCCTGGAATCATCATGGTGCCGAGTAGAAAGACAAAAAGGCCGTTGCGCCCTGGGAAATCATACTTGGCAAAGGCAAAGCCACCCATCGCCGAAAAGAGCAGCGTAAAGATGGTTTTGACCACGGTGACAAAGGTCGAATTAAGAAAACCAGTGGTGAAGTTGGTCTTTTCAAATACCGTTAGATAATTGCGCCAGATTGGCTCGGTGACAAAGAGATTGGGTGGTAAGACAAAGGTTTCCCCCCGGCTTTGCAGGCTGGAGATGACCATCCAATACAAGGGAAAGATGGAGATAATTGTGCCTATGATGAGGAATGCATACAAAAAAGTAGCACGCAGACGCCGTGTTGAGCCTTTACTCATAACAGCCATTATCGCGACTCCCTAGAACCATACCGGAATTGAAGTATGGAGAAGACAAAAATCATAATAAAGATCGCATAGCCCATCGCCGCGCCATAGCCCAACCTGTAGCTGACAAAGGTCTTCTGATAGAGATAATAGACAATTGTATAGGTGGAATAGCCCGGCCCACCGCCCGTCAATAGAAAGGGTTCGGCAAAGCGCTGTAGTCCAGCAATAGTCGTGATGATGGCGGAAAAGATGATAATGGGCTGTAACAAAGGAAGTGTAATACGCATAAAGCTTTGGAAGTGGTTGGCCCCATCCACCATGGCAGCCTCTAGCAAATCGTTAGGAATCGTTTGCAGCGCAGCCAAAAAGATGATCATGTGATAGCCCTGTGACCACCAGCCAGAGAGCAGAACAAAAGAGACCTTTGCCCAAAACGGGTCTTGCAGCCAAGCAATATTTTCCACACCAAACATGCTTAACCCATAGTTGACAATGCCCGTGTCGCGGTCAAACAAATAGCGAAAAATGACGGCGACGACCACTGCCGAGGTGACTTCGGGTACATAGAAGGCTGTGCGAAAGAAGCCACGCCCGCGCACTAACTTGCTATTCAATGCCACTGCCAAGAGCAGAGGAAGCCCAACCTTGAAGGGAAAATCGAAGAGCAACAAGAGCAGGGTATTTCTGATCGAAGTCCAGAAAATCGCATCCTGGAAGAGTTCACTGTAGTTGCCCACGCCACGAAACTTCATCGGCGTAAGGCCGTCCCAGTGATGCAAGCTAATGTACAACGAGAAGAAGAGGCCGAAGAGTCCAAAGATAGAGTAGAGAATAAAGAAGGGAGAAATAAAGAAGTAGGCGGCCCAGTTTTTGCGAATCCGCCGCCACAATTCCCCCTTGGTTCCTCGGCTCGTCGTGCGTGGAAGCACTGGTTCGGCGACAGCATTTGCTTTCATAGATAAGGTTCCTCACATTGAGAAAGCATCGAGATTGAGAAAGCATCGAGAATGGAACATGGCCCGATAGCGCTGAATGGGCAGGACTATCGGGCCATACACAGGGCAACCGCTCCGCAAGCGATTCTAGGCGCGGGCGCTCAACAGAGCCTCAAACCCCAGAGCGGCATTGTCCAACGCCACTTGTGGGGTCACTTCATCGTTGACCATTCTTAACAGTTCGTTGAGCATGATCGTTTCACACTCGGTATACTCTGGTGGCATATAATTGACAGGTGCACCCTGTGACAGTTCATGTGCGCGCTGGCGCAGATTGCTGCCATAGAATGCCTCTGCATCCTCCCAGAAATAGTCACCTTCCATAAATTTGGTATAGCCGGGCAGGACAAACTCGCGATCCATAGACTCCTGCATATAAGCATCTTCGGAGTCCAGGCTGGTATATTCGATAAACTTCCAGGCCAGTTCAGGTTGGGCTGACCTGGCGGGGATTACCCAGAACATAGCGCCTTGCCAAGTTGAAGCATTTTCCACACCTCGCTCAATTGATGGGATGCGCAAAATGTCCCATTGCCCAGCCGTTTCGGGCATTTGCGTACGTGGCTCGGAACCATACCAGTAGGGCATGATCAAGCAAGCAATATCGGCATTTTTGGCCGCGTCATACCACGCAGGCTGCCAAAGTTCCATATTGCGTGCCACGCCCGACTTCACCAGACGTAACCACGTTTCTGCACAGGCCAAGTTCTTCTCGCTGTTGACCACCACATTATCATCTTCATCAAAAAAGCCGGTGCCTTCTTTGCTAAAGATCATGGCTTGAAAGTTGTAATCCATTGAGCCGGTTGTGGTAAAGGGGGTCATATGATGTGTATCATCGGTTGCCCTTGACCCCAAAGTGATGAAATCGTCCCAAGTCCTGAGTTCGTTGGGATCAATGCCAGCTTCCTCAAAGCGATCTTTGCGATACCAGAGCACTTCGGGTGCATAGCGGCGGGGTAGACCATATTGCACGCCTTCATAAAGACCTGCCTCCCACAAAAAGGGTAGAATCTCACTCTTATAGGGGGCCAAGAAGTCATCCAATGGCAACAGTTGTCCTGTACGCGCCAGCTTTTGATAGCTGTGTGCATCTTCCCAAGCACAATCAGGCAAGCCGGTACCAGCGACCAACGAGGTATAAAAAGTAGTAGAGTAGTCGGCAATGATTTCGTGACGGGCAACGTGGTCAGGAAATTTCGCCTCAAATCCTTGCTTCATCAACTCACTAATTGGTTCATCCCAAGCCCAGAAGAGCAGTTCCTTCGACTCTTCACCCCCTCCAGCCGTTGTGGGTGCTGCACCAGGGCTTGCACAAGCACTCAATCCCATCAATGAAAGTCCTGCTCCGGCTGCTGCTGCCGTTTGCAAGAAACGTCGCCTGTTCAACCGTATTCGCATATCTAATCTCCTTGGATCTGGAAACCACTTTGGGTCTGGA
>JBBQIG010000641.1:0-3318 GCA_038324715.1 Anaerolineae bacterium
GGTGCGCCGCTACCACACGCCGCCAACACCGTCACCAAGACGGCGATGAAGAGCGCATGGAGATACTTCGACGGAATTAGCTTCTTTGGGGTCATGCTGTTCCTCCTGTGTAAGTAAGGCTGGAATAACGAACTGGAATAACTAGAATTTGCCCCGTTGCTACGCGGCATAAAACATGGATCAGCGAACAGTGTTACAGACCGTATAAACGCTACTAGTGAAAGAACTAGTGGCAAGAAGATCTCCCAACCAGAGAATTAATCAAGCGAAGCAACAAAATGAAGATAAAAAGGTTAGTAACGGGGTATCGTGAGCAAAAGACGTAAAGACTATCTGAAGAAATTGAGACTAGACAGCCAGCGTAAAAAGGCTAGTCCGGTCGGCAAAACTACTCAATGCAATGGGCAGGGGATTGGGTGACATCAATTCGTGCAAGACCAAACTGGCAGCACCAATTGAAGGCGCATCTTCTTTGAGTGCCGAGGGGACTACCTCAACTCTGGCGAGATGAGTCGGTAGCGCACGCTGGCTGAGTTCAGCACGCAATGGCCCCAGCAATTTCTCGCCTACTTGCTCCAAGGGTCCACCGATGATTACCATGTCCAGATTCAAAAGATTAACCGCCGAAGCCACAGCAATTGCCAACCAGCGACCTGTCTCGGCTAAGACTTGCAAAGCCACAGGATTTTCCATCTCTGCTGCCCAGACAATATCTTCCAGTGTCAAGGCATTGAGATCCCCGTGAACGCGCCCCCAAAGTGGGTTACTGCGAGCATCACGCAGGAGTTGGCTAACTCGGCTGAGCAGCGTATCCACGGTGGCAACGGTGGCAAGACAGCCTCGATTGCCACAACGACAGAGGACGCCATCGGGCTGAACAGTGACATGGCCTAATTCGCCTGCACCAAATCCCTGTCCCAGATAGGGCTGACCGTTGAGTACCAAGCCCCCGACAATACCACTACCCACACGCACATAGAGCATGTTGACCGCAGTTTGTCCGGCTCCATACCAACGTTCGCCCCAAGTCGCCGCATTGCCGCGCGAGAAAAGAGCTACGGGATAGGCAAAGCGCATGGCGAGGGCTGGGCCTAGTGCCACATTGCGCCAGGGAAGGAGTACCGAGAATGCGACTTGGCTGGTGGCTGGGTCAACAATGCCTGGGACACAGAGACCTAACGCCAAGATTTGCTCGGGATTGATGCCAACCGCGACTTGCTGGACACAGCTTTGCAAAATATCCAGCAGGGTCTCCACCGACAGATCGGCGGAGTTGATCGGCTGGGCAAACGAAGCCACAGGTTCAGCCCGCAGGTTGGTCAGAATCACACGGCATTCCTGGTTGGTAAGTTCAGCCCCCAGCGTATAGGCAGCGTGGGGTACCAACGAAAGCATAATACGCGGGCGACCAATGGCACTGCTTAGGCTGCCAATCTCTTCAACCAATCCAGTTTCCATTAATTCGGAGACGATGGATGAGACGGCTGCTTTGCTAAGACCCGTGGCATCGACAATATCAACGCGCGAGATCGGCTCTCGGCGACGAATTTGCTCTAGAATCAAGCGACGATTCAATTCTCTAGTTTGATCAATACGCTGGAGCATTCGTGCGCTTTCATAAAGTGGATGCGGCGAGTTTGTGCGAAACATAAACTAACTACCGCTAGCGGTATCGTAGCATACTCTCAAACGGTCGTCAACCACCAAATTTCTGCGCTAGCAAACAGTTTAATCGCGATTATCAGCCAAATTCTGCCAGAAGTTCTGCAAGCATTGATTGACAGGCGGCAATCGGAATGCTATAGTTCGAGCAATTAGTTCATACGAAAAACATACTTGTGAAAGTTAGTGTACGATCAAGCTGCGCGATCTCCTGCTCACCATCGGTTTACGCAGATAAATAGCAGTCACCAGGAAACCTCATGAATCCATCATCCACTGGAATCCAGGCAGCGGCGTTACCCGTTGCTGTTGCCGACGTTGTGCAACTCGAAGAACTGCTTTCGCGCCCCAATCCCGCGGCACTGGCGGCACTCCAAACCTTGGACAGTGACCTTGTGGTGCTAGGTGTCAGCGGCAAAATGGGACCAACGCTGGCGCGCATGGCAGTTCGGGCGATTGACGAGTTGGGTCTACGACACAAGGTCTATGGTGTGGCACGCTTTAGCCAACCCTCTAGCCGCGAGTTACTTCAAGAGGCAGGTGTGCAGACGATCACCTGTGACCTGCTCGACCGCAATGCCTTGGCTCAACTGCCCGACAGCCGTAATGTTATCTTTATGGCAGGACAGAAGTTTGGCACCACAGGCGCACAGCACATGACTTGGGGGATCAACACCTTTCTCCCCGCACTGGCAGCAGAACGCTATGCCGATGCACGTCTGGTTGCTTTTTCCACAGGCAACGTCTATCCATTGATGCCCGTAGTCAGCGGCGGTGCGCGCGAGGGTGACGAACCCAACCCTACCGGCGAATATGCGGCTTCCTGTCTGGGACGCGAACGCATCTTTGAATATTTCTCGCGCACACAGGGGTTGCGAACAGCCATGATGCGACTTAACTATGCCGTGGAATTGCGCTATGGCGTCTTGGTCGATGTGGCGCGCAAGGTCTACAGTGGGCAGCCTGTGGATGTGACAATGGGAGCCGCCAACGTGATTTGGCAGGGCGACGCCAATGGACAGGCACTAGCACTCCTTGCCCACTGTGATTCCCCACCGTTTGTCTGTAACATCACCGGCCCGGAAACAGTTTCAATCCGCCGTGTAGCCGAACAATTTGCCCAAATTTTCAACGTAGAGGCGCAGATTACGGGCATTGAAGCCCCAACTGCGCTGCTAAGCAGTGCGGCACAAGCCCAACAACTGTTTGGCTATCCCACTGTTTCGCTCCAACAAATGATTGTTTGGATTGCTGATTGGATTGCACATGGAGGCGCTGCGCTGAACAAGCCGACCCACTTTGAAGCCCGCGATGGGAGATTTTAGATGGCGACCTTAGCGCCTGATCTGGCACAACTTTTGCGCCAAGGCACTGTCATTCCGGCGCATCCATTGGCGCTGACCCCTGATTTGAAGATGGACGAGCGCCATCAACGCGCGCTCACCCGCTATTACTGTGCAGCAGGCGTCGGTGGCGTGGCAGTGGGTGTTCACACCACGCAATTCGAGATCCACACGCCAGAGATCGGGTTGCTTGCGCCCGTGTTGGCGCTGGCATCCGAGACAGTCGATGAGTCATTGCGCGCCAATCCACGCCCCTTTATCAAGATCGCCGGACTGGTTGGCACCACTCGCCAAGCGTTGGATGAAGCAGAGT
>JBBQIG010000642.1:0-3299 GCA_038324715.1 Anaerolineae bacterium
GATTAACCAGAGGAGACCGAAATAAATGAGTTCCTGGCAAGAGTATCTGAGCGCCAACCAAGAGCGCTTTACTGACGAGATGTTGGAATTTCTACGGATTCCCAGTGTCTCCAGCCTGCCCGAACATGCGGCGGATGTGCAGGCAGCAGGTGAGTGGGTGGCAAAGCGCATGGAAAAGGCGGGCATTGAGAACATTGTGATTTTGCCCACGGGCGGTCATCCTGTGGTCTATGGTGACTGGCTGCATGCACCGGGCAAGCCGACGGTGTTGATTTATGGTCACTTTGATACGCAGCCGACCGACCCGGAAGAGCTATGGAAACGCCCTCCCTTTGAGCCTACGATTGATGGCGACCGTATTTATGCGCGTGGGGCGTCGGATGACAAAGGCAATATGCTGGTGCCCATTTTGGCGGTCGAAGCGTTACTGCAAGAAAATGGCTCGCTGCCTGTAAACTTGAAGTTTTTGTTTGAGGGACAAGAGGAGATTGGTAGCCCACAACTGCCTCCGTTTATGGCAGAACAGCGCGAGCGTTTTGCCTGTGATCTGGTGGTGAGTGCCGATGGCGGACAGTGGGCGGAGGATCAACCTGAACTGACGCTGGCGGCGCGCGGGTTGTGCGCGTTGCAAGTGGATGTGGTGGGGCCACAGCAGGACTTACATTCAGGTATTTATGGCGGCACGGTGCAGAATCCGATTCATGCCTTGTCCACGATCATCGCCGCGCTGCACAATGATGAAGGAGGCGTAACCGTCTCTGGTTTTTATGAGCAGGTACGCATGGTGACGGAAGAGGATCGTGCGAGTATCAGCGCGGTGCCTTTTGACACGGATGCCTATAAAGAACGGTTGGGCGTACCCGCGCTCTTTGGCGAAACAGGCTATAATACGCATGAGCGTGCCTGGGCACGACCTACCTTGGAGATCAATGGGATTTGGGGTGGCTTCACGGGTGCTGGCACCAAGACCGTGCTGCCCAGCAAGGCTCATGCCAAGATCACCTGTCGCTTGGTGGCGGATCAAGAGCCATTGCAGATTGCCCAGTTGGTTAAAGCGCACATTGAGCGAATCTCCCCTCCAGGCGTTACAACGACCGTGACAATTCTTCCGAATGCCGCATTGCCCTATCAAGCCCCGGCTGACCACGCTGGCAATCGTGCTGCCCTTGTGGTGCTTGAGGAAATGTATGGCAAGAGTCCCTATTATACACGCACAGGGGGCAGTGTGCCGCTGTTGACACTCTTCCAACAGGAGCTAGGGGCCTACACAGTGACCTTTGCTTTTGGTCTGCCCGATGAAAATATCCATTCTCCCAATGAGTTCTGGCGTTTGAGTAGCTTCCGCAAGGCACAACAAGGCTACTGTTTACTCTTGCAGGAACTCGCAACAGTACAGGCAAAATAATGGCTTCAGTGAGTGGTGTTTACAAGGGAACGCAACGGGGCGGTGGAGTCCTGCTCGACCCTGCCATTTCGTTTCAATCTGCACCGGACGATCCGGCAGTCCCTGCGGCTTTGGTGCGCCAATTCGGATTGGTGGATGGGGCTGCGGTGACGGGTGAAACGCGCAATAGCAAACAAGGAATTGTCTTAGAAAAGATTACTTCCATTGCCGGTGTTGCGCCCGAAAACTTTAAGTCGCGTCCCACTTTTGCGCGCCTGACCGCCGTAGATCCCCATGAGCGTTTTAATTTGGGAGTTAACGGTGATGCTGCCATGCGTGTGGTGGATCTGGTGGCTCCGATTGGGAAGGGTACACGCGGGCTGATTGTTGCGCCCCCCAAGGCTGGTAAGACCCTGATCCTGCAACAGATTGCCGCGGCGATCCACACAACAGATCCAAACATTCGCATCATTCTGCTGCTGTTGGATGAGCGTCCAGAGGAAGTAACGCACTTTCGTCGCGCGGTGCCAGGTCAGGTGTTGGCGAGTTCAAATGATCAAAGCACGCGCGACCATGTGGCGCTGGCTGAATTGACGCTAACCCATATCCGCACTGAATTAGAGACGGGGCATGATGTGGTGGTCTTGGTGGATAGCTTGACGCGCATGGCACGCGCCTTTAACTTGCAAGGGGCAGGATCACGGCGCACCTTGACGGGCGGTGTCGATGCTGCCGCGCTTGAGATGCCGCGCCGTTTCTTTGGTTTGGCGCGCAAGATTGAGCGTGGCGGCTCTGTAACGGTCATTGCCACCGCGCTTGTCGGCACTGGCTCGGCAATGGATGACTTGATCTTTGAAGAATTCAAGAGCACAGGCAACAGCGAAATTGTGCTGGATCGAGAATTGGCAGAGGCGCGTATCTTTCCAGCCATCAACCTGCTGGCGAGTGGCACGCGGCGCGAGGAGCTACTCTATGGCGAAGAAGATCTGACGAAGTTGGCAACGCTGCGCCGCTGGCTGGCAAAGGGTAGCCCCAAGGCTGCGATGACTGGCTTGCTCAAACTCTTTGAACAGTTCCCGACGAATGCCGAGCTATTGGCAAAGTTGAATGCCACACGCGAGTAAGTGAACCCGCTGTAAATAGACGCTATCTTGCTGAAGATAACACTGAAGGTAACAAAGTACCCCTCTGCTGGCTATGCCAATTGCAGAGGGGCATTTTGTTGTAGGCGTATAGGATACGCAGAGATAAGGCTCTGGCGTGTTATGTTACGCTGCGGCGTTCTTTGATCACCTCGGCTAGCTTGGTTTCGTCGAATTCAATGCCCAAACCGGGGCCACTGGGTACGGTCATGTAACTCTTGTGCGGTTCAATGGGATTAACCAAGAGGTCATTGCCCAAGCGCGTTAAGGTGGGGTGAAATTCACAGACTAGGAAATTGGGCGTGGCTGCGCCCAGATGCAGCGCGGCAGCCACATGGATCATCGTGCCCATGCTCACATGTGCGGCCCAAGAAGTTTGGTAGGCATCGGCGAGTATGGCAATCTTCTGCCCCTCGGTAATGCCACCTGCACGACAGATGTCGGGCAAAATCGCATCCACTGCGCGTGCTGCGAGACGGTCGCGGAATTGAAAACGGTTACATTCAGTTTCACCTGCGACAACCATAATGTCGAGCGCCCGCGAGAGTTCGGCATAGCCTGTGTGATCTTCGGGAACTAGCGGATCTTCAAACCAGTGACAGCCGATCTTTTCCAGCGCGCGCCCCACTTGCACGGCTGTGCCCAAATCATACGCGCCATGTGCATCGACCAGTAACTGCCCATGATCGCCAATGGCTTCGGCAACGGCGGCGACTGTGGCTAAATCTTCATTCAGGTCGCGACGTCCAATGGCGAGCTTGAAGCCCGTGTAC
>JBBQIG010000643.1:0-3278 GCA_038324715.1 Anaerolineae bacterium
AGAGATGCAAGCTCTTAATTTGGAGCTAAAGCAGTATCTCTTTAAGAACTTCTACCGGCATTTCCGTGTGGTACGTATGGCAACCAAAGCGGAACGGCTACTACGCGATCTCTTTAATGCTTACGTAGAACAACCCCTCCAACTTCCTCCAGATACCCAGCAACGAGCAGAGGAGCATGAGGAGGGGCTGCATCGAGTCGTGTGCGATTACATTGCGGGAATGACAGACCGTTATGCGATTCAAGAGCACAAGCGGCTCTATGATCCAGAGGAGCGTGCCTAGTTTCTATTAGCCACGGCTGTGGACTGTCATGTCAATGCTTAGGCTTTGGAACATTCCCATTCCCGTGCCGTTCTTGATGTATTGAGCGTCAGTGACTACACAGTCTAAGGTGAGGTTTGGCCCTTTAATTTGGAAGGTCGTCCCTGGTTGGGGGATGATCGGGCTAGGTTCATTGGGGCGATCACGGGTAAAGGCTTTCTCTAGATTGTTATCGACAACATACTCGCTGAGAAGCACGCGATCCTGACTATCGAAGCTTTTCTCTTGCTTTTTGTCCACCAACCACACATCAAGGGCAATTACATTGTCGGGGTTATCTTGAAGGCTGTTGTTCTTCATGTTAACCCCCATGCCACAATCACCGACTTGCAGACCCGTCTCTGGATCAACTATGGGGCGAGATTGGTCATAGTCGGGTATACCCGTGTGGAACTGGAATGTGTAGGTATTAAGTGCGCGTAGTGGTGGTGGCGCACCTCGATTTGCAGTGCGCTGCGCAGGCACTGCCACGGCGGCATCTGCCATTGAATGATCTTGTTCGCCTAACGCTTCATCCTCATCATCCAAGTCATCGGTTGCATCTAGTACGCGCCGAGGTGCAAAGATTTCTTCCTCGTCGTCTAGTGGTTCTTCAAAGACGTCGTCTTCGTCATCATAGTCTGATGTATCTAAGGGTGTGCCACTTGAGTAGAGGTCGTCACTGTCATCGTCTTCAAAGGCGTAATCTTCGCGAGGGATCGTCGAACTGCTGGGTGTGGCGAGCGAAGCGGCTATGGCACTAGGTGCGCCGCGCATTGGGCGCGGATAGGGATTGTTGACTGCAGGGCTTCCAGATGTGGGCGACGGGCGCATATAGCCCACATGATCAGCATTGCCCGGTTCATCATCAAAGCCTTCTGGCTCTTCATCCAGTGTGTCTGTACCTCCAGCAAGTCGTCGCTGGTTTAGCTTTCCAACCACGTAAAAACCACCAGCCACCAATATAACGGCTGCCAACACAGTTAGCGCCCAATTGACCCAAGCACGGACACTGTCGCCCACTGCCGCATTCTCCGTGGTGGGGGGCACAACCGCGGCGGCGTCGGCATCTAGCGGTGTATCAAGAATAATGTCTGGTGATTGTACATCGAGGGCTTGAGCTAGCTGACCCAGATTATTAATATAGACGCGCGAACTGGCTTGGGGGTTGTCGGCAAAAAAGCGCTGTGCACTTGCAATTTCTGTTGCCAGATCATCATTGAGGTTAAAGAGGCGATTGCGCGCAACCTCGGCAGCTTGGTCATCGCCATAATAGACATAGGCTTCGGAGACCGCAGCTAGATATTGTGCACGCGCCTCTTGACTTAGGTCTGCGGGCCATGCTTCTGTCCATTGCACAGGCCAAATGAGCCAGGCGATGATTAATCCCAATATGAGTCCTGCCAGGGCACCAACGCCTGCATAGAGCCAGGAGGCAGGGGTTGGCCTTGCGAAGGCACTGTTGATGCCAACACGGGAAAACATAGATTCACGGTTGGTGTCGTTGGAAGGCATCCGAATCTCCTCTTGCGCCGAGCGAGGGTGGGTTAAAGTAGCTCTGAACGCCCTTGTGCGCGCAGGCGTTCCACCACTTCTTTAACCTTCTGCATCTGCTGTTTGTGACCAATTAGCAGTGTATCACCTGTATCCACCACAACCAAGTTCTCAACACCGATAAGGGCTACTAGCTCCTTATCGGTATAGATAATATTGCCACGACTTTCAATAGAAAGCACATGCCCTTTTGCTACGTGGTTAAAGCTTTCATCTTGTTTTAGTATCGTTTC
This sequence comes from Anaerolineae bacterium, assembly GCA_038324715.1. GTDB lineage: Bacteria > Chloroflexota > Anaerolineae > Caldilineales > Caldilineaceae > QEUY01. Next base: position 2,089 of record JBBQIG010000643.1, read on the forward strand.
CAAAGCATCCCAACTGCCCACGTCATTCCACCCGGCAAGCAAAGGGAGGGTTGCAACGGACTCTGCGTGCTCCATAATGCCGTGATCAATGCTGATATTGGGGAGTGAAGGCCAGTTTTCGGCAAGTGCATTTGCTCCGCTCTCCTCACCCTGTGCAAGCGCGGCTCCAATTTGGGCCAATCCTGCCGCAAGTTCAGGGAGTTGACGCTTAAATTCTGCGATCATCACATCGACGCGACAGACAAAGATGCCACCGTTCCAGTAGTAACCACCCTGTTCTAGAAATGATTCGGCGGTTGTGCGGTCAGGCTTTTCGAGAAATTGCTCCACTCTGTAGATGGGTAACTCTTCCAACAGTGGATTATCGCTGGGGGCTAGGTTGGGAATTGCCTCGCCCCGCTTGATATAGCCATAGCCTGTGTGGGGGAAGGTGGGTTCGATGCCAAGAGTTACAATATAGCCAGCTTCTGCCGCTGCTTGGGCTCGTTGCAGGGCAGTGCAGAATGCCACATTATCAAGAATTACATGGTCGGAGTGGAGGAATGCGACAATGGCGTTGGGGTCACGCTGGTGAATATGGACACAGGCAAGGCCAATGGCAGGGCCTGTGTTGCGACCACTCGGCTCGGCAAGGATCTGCGAAGTGGGTACTTCTGGCAGTTGATAGGATGCCAAGGCTGCGTAAGGCTCGCCTGTAACGATGAAGAGTTCAGTCGGATCGATCAGTTCGTGAATGCGATCTGCGGTAGCTTGGATCATTGTGCGACCACTGCCTAGGATGTCGCTAAACTGCTTGGGCTGGCTTTGACGGCTGCGAGGCCAAAGCCGGGTGCCCACTCCGCCTGCAAGAATGGCTGCGTACATTGCGTAATTCCGTCTCTAGATATGGACGAGTCGACGATGACCCGTCTGAATCAATTTCCGAAGATATCTCTGGATCTTTCCCTGTTAAATCATCAGGATTTTGTCACCAGATTTAATACCGGACATAGCTCAATGTCCCTACTTGGCGTACCAAGCCTTTAAGTTCCATTACAGTCAACAGTCCGGCAACTTGGGGAGCGGATAGACTACTTTGTCGCACCAAGTCGTCTAGGTGGCGCGGTTCTTGGTTCATGTGCGCCAAGAGGGCTGCCTCCTGCGGATCGGCTGGAATAACAGCACGCGCAGCTTGCTGGCTACGCACTTGC
>JBBQIG010000644.1:0-3259 GCA_038324715.1 Anaerolineae bacterium
CCCATCACATGCGTGGGGGCAATGGCAACGGTTCTAGGCGTGATCAAGGCTTCGACTTGAGTCGGATCCATGTGCAACGACTCATCTACGTCGCAGAAAATTGGAACGCCTTTGGCGACAACCACCATCGCAGCGGTGGCATAGAAGCCAATCGCAGGAACAATCACCTCTGTACCAGGCCCCACCCCCGCGGCAATCATGGCACAATGCAGCGCAGCCGTGCCTGAACTTACACCCAGCGCATAGTTGACGCCGAACTTCTCACGCGCCAATGCCTCAAAATTTGCACCTTTGGTGTTGGGTGGCGAGGAGGTGGCGTACTTAGAGAGGGTAGGCCCATCGCCCAAATCCGCCACGTTGATTGCGCCACGGATGCGTTCAAGCACTTCGACACTAAAGCCAAAACGTTCAGCAAGCGACATGAACTCTTCAACGCCAATCTTTCGGATGCAACGGTTGTAACCATGAGAAATGTCCTGTCTTGTCCAGTGTCTTGTCTGTATCTCGCCGCAGTGCTTGTTTTGCCACTCTCTTTACGGCTCCACTTACGGCCTTAAGCGATCTTCTGGAATATCTTCATAGCCGGAGAGTGAGCCGATGCTGTTGAGCGTGCCCGGATCGCTGAATACGCCTGCGCTGCCGTGATTACCAGAAGTTGAGTAGGTAATCGATTCGCGTGGATTGCGACGGTTGAAGAGCAGCCGGTTGCTACGCACAATCTCACCCAGATAGCGTCCACGCATATCAACAAAGAGCTTCTCGTCCCTCCGATAATGCCCAATGTTCTGACCTGTTGGCGCATGGAGTTCGCCATTTACAAAGTTCGCAATGTGCTTGCCTTTGCTGTTAAAGAGATATTCCATCGGGCTTTCTTTGCATTTCTTTAGCCGCAGCGTTTGCTTGCGCTGCGCGCTGCCCTTCGGCTTCATAGGTGGTGGCTTCCATACCCAACTCGCGCACATAGGCAAAGGTAAGTTTGAGCATCTTCATCTCCGGGTCAAAGCGATTGAGTGACCACGGATGCCAGATCAGCGAAACAAAGGGCAATCCCATCACAATGGCGCGGTCAATAAAGAGTTTGTTCATGGCAAACTCTTCTTCCGCCGTGCTGATGGGGCTAAGGCGTATGGCTTCGGGCAGGGGCGAGGGCCAAGCCAAGATACGGCGCGCATCAATGTTGATGAGGTTGTGCGCCTTGAGTAGATTCTCATGCCAGCCGTGACCGGGCAATTCCCACAATTCGGGATGCCCTTCCTCGGTATAGGCAAAGGGCGTGGTGAGCAGTGCCGGAACAGTGGTATCAGGCCCCCAAAGCTGTGAACTGACATAGCGAAAGCCAGCATCGGCAACGGTATCCACCAACCACTTGTCGCCGCGCAACGCATTATAAAAGCCACAGCCAGGACGCAAGCCCACACAAGGACGCTGGAAGACTTGCTCTACCCACTCCTTGCCCCAGCGAATCTCATTTTCGCGCGTCTCTTGCCCCGGTGTGTTACCACAAAAGGGATGGTCGCGCAGGATGACATGAGAATAGGTATGTGAGGCAATCTCAAAAGCGTCTACATCCCCCAGAATGGCACGGTACTCTGCGCCTTCTTCCTCAAGCCGTTTCCCCACAATGAAAAAGGTGCCAGGAAAATCAAACTGCTCATGAACCGCGCGAATGGTCTTGCAGGCTATTAGACAGTCGCCAGCTTTTTCGGTGTCATAAGCGGCAATGTAGCGCGTTGTAATGGGTGAGGTAGTCATAGTCTAATTTCTAGCGTATTGAGAAGCGGTTTAACAAAACAAGTCTACTTGCCATAGCCCAGGCGCAAGCCTTCAACGAAATAGGGTTGGAAGATAATATAGAGTATCAGGAGAGGAAGAACGGTCAACATAGAACCTGCCATAATTAGCCCATAATCGACATTATACTCACTTTGCAAGGTGGCGAGACCCACGACCAGGGTACGCATCTCATTAGAGCGGAGTACTACCAACGGCCATAAGAAGGCATTCCACACGTTCATGACAGTGAAGATGCCTAGAGCAGCCATCCCTGGTAATGAAAGGGGAATAATAATCGACCAAAAGGTGCGCAGTTCACTTGCACCATCCATCTTAGCACTTTCAATTAATTCAGTAGGTAGGCTGCTGATATACTGGCGCATCATGAAAATTCCAAAAGCCGAGGAGAGCGCCGGGACGATGATTGCCGCATACGTGTTAAACATTCCTAATCTGTTGACAATTAGGAATGCGGGAATTAGGGTCACAGCATTAGGAACCATCAGCGTGGCGAGAATGAGAGCAAAGACAAAGTCACGCCCATAGAATTGTTTTTTGGCAAAGATATAACCAGAAAGGGTGTTGAGAAGCAACCCACCCGCGGTGACAAATCCGGTAGTAAAGACTGTGTTGAAGAACCAGCGCGGAAAAAGGCCTCCTTGAAACTCGAAGATAATCTCAACATAATTCTTAAGAGATGGGTCTTTAGGAATGAGGGTGGGTGGGTAAGTCATCATGGAAAAGGACTCGGTGAAGGAGGTGGAGGCCATAAAGAGAAAAGGTACCACAGTTGCTACCGAGATCGCGATCATGATCAGATATAGAAACGTTTGCCCCAGGATCCGTTGGCGTGGGGTGCGGATGCTACCAAAGCTAGCTGCCATTATTGTTTTTCTCCTATCGGAGCATCAAGAACATCTGCTCATTGCTTAATATTCAATGTCGGTGTGGAAAAATTTCAGTTGAATCAAGGACAAGCTCAGAATTATGACCAGCAGAACCACGCCCATGGTACTGGCAAGACCTAAGTTGTCAGACTGAAAAGCTTGCTGATAGACATACCAACTGACGGTCGCTGTAGACCACGCAGGGCCGCCCTTGGTCAGAACATAAACAGCATCAAATAGTTGAAAGTTGAAGATAGTTGCCATGATAAAGCAAAAGCCCAAGGCGGGACGCAGGAGTGGAAGTGTGATGTTCCAGATGATGCGCCAAAATCTTGCGCCGTCAATATGGGCAGCTTCATATATATCTTTAGGAATGGATTGCAGTGCAGCGAAAAGAATGATGACATAGAAGCCAAAGCCGCGCCATATCTCCATCATCACAATGGCCGGGATGGCGTAAGCAGGATTACCCAGCCAATCAATAGGCGTAATGCCAAACCAACTTAAGATAGCATTTAGTGGGCCAAAGTCACGGTTGACAATATATGCCCAGATGTTGGCAGCAATGACGATAGGCATGATGAGCGGGAAATAGACGG
>JBBQIG010000645.1:0-3254 GCA_038324715.1 Anaerolineae bacterium
GCCTTTGTTTTATCATCAATAGGAGTTATGCGTTAGGAGACCCCGTAGATACCCGTAGATAAAGGTCAAAGGTCACTAGTGTCCTGTCAGCCATCATGTGATAGAAAAAGTTTCGGATATAAAGCGTTTTTTCATAGAGAAATGCCGGTCCGAGTACCGATTTATTTCCATCATTTCATCCATGACAGGACACTAGGACGCGTCAGAACGCCCATGTACACCCTCTTAGTGCCTGGGATCCTGGCTATATTCAAGCCTCTTGATTCTGTCCTCAAACCCCGCTTGATGGTAGAGAGACGCGGCAGCGTCATTATCCGTACTATATGTAACGCGAATAGACTCAGCCCCAAGCTCACGAAGTCGGGCAATGCCCTCAGTAATCAAATGCCTAGCAAGACCCAACCGTCGAAAACTTGCCTCTGTGCGTAAAGGTTCGAGCAGTCCCACTTTGGTTACATTGTCCATCCAAAATAACGCATAGGCTGCAACGTTGCCAGATGCATCACGAATACACAAGTCTAACTCTGGGCGATAGAGAGAGCACTCACTCAACTTCAATGTGATGCCATTGCCATTTCTGCGAATCAAGTGGTGAGGCAGGGTATCTTCCACCCTTGACTTCAGATGCAACCCTGGGGCCAATTGCGTTTTAGCGGGGTCATTGGCGAGTTCCGTCTGAATCATTGCAACGGTATCCTTAACGAATCCCACATCCTCAAGCGCCTTTTGCAAACAGAGGTCATCATCGCGGACAGTGATTGTCGAGACCCTGTCTCTGTTGCTAATCTCTGCAACAACTTCTGAGATGACCTCATCCTCGACTACCCGTCTTGCCGAGGGCAAACAGATGAAGTCGTTGTTCCATTCAGTACCCGCGTCATGCCGCAACAAACAAGCCACGACAGTGCCAAGAGAGTCGAACCAGAATAGTTGGCGCTCGGGGAATGCTTCATCATCTTCCCGCCACCACCACTGAAGATCAGCTGCCTCATATAGACCCTCATGCGCACCTTCCAACCTGATACGCTGCAATAGGTCAGTAACAGTGGATAGATATTCTTTGCCAGTCAGATGGCGCTTGGTGAGTTTCATTGGTCTAGCCAATTAGGCTTATGCGGAATGTTTCCGCAGGATCAGTTAGATCTAGAGGTTCTACAAGTACGGGGCAACTAAACCGGCGCACGCATCCGATCATCCAGCACAAGCGCCACCGCTCCCAACATACAATCATCGACGCCGCGCTGCGAAGGCAACACGCTCAACGATGTACGCATGGGAAAGAGGCTATGCTGCCGGATCGTCTCCTTGATCATCGGAATCACCGTCTCGTGGGCGAGGGCATAGACTCCCCCCAGCACCACCAATTGCGGATTGAAGATGTTGACCAAGTTTGCCATGCCAATGCCCAAATAAGTACCCATCTCTTGCATCACCGCCAGCGCCGCCAAATCACCTTCTTCAGCGGCGCGCACAATCTGGGCAAAGCAATCTTCTTCGCTCGTCTCCCCCAATACAAGATCCGCTTGTGAGGAACGCAGCCGATACTGCTCCACCACCTGTTGCGGTCCCACCACAGTCTCCCAACAGCCTTTTCTGCCACAAACGCAAGGTACGCCATTGGGATCGAGCGTCATGTGTCCCATTTCACCCGCAAAGCCACCACGTCCACGGAAAAGCTCGCCGTTGATGACAATGCCGCCGCCCATGCCCACACCTGCGCCAATATAGAGAAAATTGGGGATATTTTGACCAATGCCAAAGTAAAACTCCCCCAGCGCAGCCGCATTTGCATTGTTCTCAATCAAAATGGGCAGCCCGAAGCGCTTGCTCCATCGGGTACGGATGGGAATATCGTGCCAGCGCAGAGAGGGTGAATAGCGTAATTCGCCTTTATGAACATCGACCAGCCCTGGCAATGCCAAGCCGATCCCCAGCACCCGCAGCCCACGCGCTTGTGCCTGGAAAAGTGCTTGACGCACCATCTCTTCCGCACAGTGCAGATAAGTCTCTTGCGGCTCGCCTTCGCCCAAGCGGATGCGCCGCCGCCACACAATGGTGGCAACGAAATCGGTCAACATCACCCGCACACCCGCAGGGTCAATCTCCACGCCCACAGCACAGCCGCCCAGCGGGTTGATCTCCAACGACAAGCCAGGACGCCCCATTTTGTCAGTTTGGAGCGCAGTTTCGTGGATCAGCCCAGCATGAAGCAGTTGCGTCACGATACTAGAGACCGTGCTGCGGTTTAGCCCAATACGCTTGGCGAGGTCGGCACGCGAGAGCGGTGCGTGCAATCGAAGTTGATGCATCACGACCGCCGCATTATGCGTGCGTACCACACCTGGCATTGCTTTAGCAGGTGCGTCTAACATATCCAGTTGTCTCAAAAATAGTAGTAGTGTGAAGAGTAACCGACGCTTACGATTACGTGGGTGCACTGTCTAGATAAATCAGCCTTTGCCTGTGCCGAGAAATCGGCTGTGTCTGGCAGCCGATGCGCCCCGACTGTACCATTTAATTGATTCATCTGTCAAACAAGAAAATTATTCTGCAGGAATTCTCAACTTGAAGAATGGATAAAGTTACAGACGTGCAAAGATGGTAATCTCGACAAAATCTGCCATGTAGCATGAGGATTGCGGATAAATCTAAATTACGGTCAGACCAACTGGTGCTGGTCTTCAGTTTTCACTCACCAAAAGCTCTTGATGTAGGATAGAATAGCCTCCATCTCATCTTGATTTAGTCTGTCTTTAAAAGCTGGCATGGCACTATTGACCGTGGTGCCTCCATCGGCAATGATGTCTAGCAGTTGTGAATCTGGATGATGCCAGGTATGGCCATCACGAGTATGCGGTGGTGCGGGAAAAATCCCATTTGCATCAGGCTCCTGCCAATTAGGCTGTCCTTCTAAATTAGCTCCATGACAGGCTGCACAGTGCTGCACATAGAGTGCTTCACCTGTGACAAGCACTGCAGGATCCGTGGGTCGGTCTGTCGCACCACAGGCCGCTACTGTGAGACCCATGACACTTGTCAGGGTTAGAGAAACTATTCTTAAGACATTCATACAATTTCTTACCTGCTTAGGGGAGTAGCGCTTCATAACCAGGAATTCCAAATATGACTTTTGTGTCGAACTGCCAGAGGCAAACAAGCGACAATTGCAGCCCAAAGGCTGCCAATCAAGGGCAAATGAGCCGAAAAAGTGGTGTTCCAAGGAGCAAAATCGGGTCTAGCCACTTGTCATGGCC
>JBBQIG010000646.1:0-3219 GCA_038324715.1 Anaerolineae bacterium
AAAGATGAGCATCCTCCCAGAATGTTGAAGTTTCTAGGAGGATGGAAATCAGGTTACTAAATCAACGAGTTGCCTGTAGTGCTACGGGCGTTTGCCAAGTGGGAGCGCCACCACTACTGCTCTTGTCCACCAGATGGCAAGCAACCCAATGTCCTTCTGTCTTTTCCTCAAAGGCAGGATCCACCTGCTTGCAAATCTCCATTACATAGGGACAGCGCGTGTGAAAGCGACATCCACTAGGCGGATTCACAGGCGAAGGCACCTCACCACTCAGGATAATCCGTTGCCGCCTGCGTCGCGGGTCGGGAACGGGAATAGAAGAAAGCAATGCTTGGGTATAAGGATGCAAAGGATTGTTATAGAGTATTGAGCGATCGGCTAGCTCCACCAGTTTGCCCAGGTACATCACACCCACACGGTCGCTAATATGTTCCACCACACTCAAGTCATGGGCAACAAAGAGATAGGTGAAACCAAATTCCGCTTGCAAACCCTTCAAGAGATTGAGAATTTGCGACTGAATCGAAACATCCAACGCCGAGACAGGTTCATCGAGCACAATAAAGCGCGGACTCAGCGCCAGCGCGCGCGCAATACCAATCCGTTGGCGCTGCCCACCCGAAAATTCGTGCGGATAGCGATGGGCATGATAGGGATTTAACCCCACCTTGTTTAACATCTCTTGCACAATTTCGCTGCGTTCACTCCGATTGCCCATGCCGTGAATGTAGAGACCTTCGGCAATGATTTCGCCCACAGGCATACGCGGGTCTAGCGATGAGTAGGGATCTTGGAAGATGATCTGCATATTGCGACGCAGCTGTTTTAGCTCGCCACCGCGCTTGGCAAAAACATCTTCACCATCAAACATCACCGAGCCGTGAGTCGCCTCCACCAAGCGCAAAATGGTGCGCGAAGCAGTGGTCTTGCCACAGCCCGACTCCCCCACTAGGCCAAACGTTTCTCCTTCGCGAATGGAAAAGCTAATTCCATCCACAGCCTTCACCTGTGCCACCACCCGTTGTAAGATGCCAGCACGAATGGGGAAGTAGGTCTTGAGATCCTCCACAACCAGCAACTCTTTGGCGGCAATATCCATAGAAATTGTCATCCGCTCCCTGCCGTTCCGATTTCTGTTCCAACTTCTGGCTCAACAAAAATTTCGTCGCCGTCAAAGCGCCAGTCCGTGCGCTCCACGCCAGCCCAATGGTGTTTGGTAGCAGGGTCGCGCATGAGGCACCGTGCTCGATGCCCCGGCTCAACTTCAACCAATTGTGGCTCAACCTCGACGCAAAGCTCCTGCGCATAGGGGCAACGGGCGGCAAACTTGCATCCTGGGGGCAAGTCGATCAAGTTGGGCACTGAGCCGGGGATCATGGCTAGCTGCTCACGAACTTCGCCCAACACCGGAATGGCAGCCAACAGCCCCTCGGTGTAGGGGTGCAGCGGCTTATCAAAAAGCGTAATGACATCGCTATATTCCACAATTTGTCCTGCATACATCACGGCGACACTGTCGCATATCTCGGCAATCACCCCCATATCGTGGGTAATCAAGAGAATGGCAGTCCCCGTATCACTGCGTAGATTACGCATAAGATCGAGAATCTGCGCTTGAATGGTCACATCCAAGGCAGTTGTCGGCTCGTCGGCAATCAATAGTTTGGGCAGACAAGAGAGCGCCATTGCAATCATCACGCGCTGGGCTTGCCCGCCACTGATCTCATGGGGAAACGCCGTTGCACGTCGAGCGGCATCTGGAATCCCCACCTTCTTCAACATTTCAATTGTCTGCTGCCATGCCTGCTCTTTGGAGAGATCCTGGTGAACCATGATCGTCTCGGCAATTTGGTCGCCAATGCGAAAAACAGGGTTGAGACAACTTGCCGGTTGTTGAAAGATCATCGAAAGATCATCACCACGCAGTTTCACCAGTTCTTCCTCTGGCAATGTGACAAGATCACGTCCCTCGAACAAAATCTCCCCATCCACAATCTTGCCCGAACCACTCAAGAGGCGCATGATGGAAAGCGAGGTCACACTCTTGCCACTGCCCGATTCTCCAACCAAGCCCATAATCTCACCGGGGCGAATCACAAAATCCACCCCATTAATGGCCTGGACAATACCATCCTCAGTATCGAAATAGGTCTTCAACTGCTTGACCTCGAGGAGAGGCTTGGCAGTTCGATCTTCATAACGCTGTGTATGTTCTTTTGTTTGAAGCTGTGCTTGATTACTTAGCACTTGATTCTTCTCTGTTTGATAATTTTCCATGCGTCTCAGTATGTTCTTCTCTTCCGTGCAACTTCTGTCTACTTCTACAGCTACCCTTACAGAAGAACTCTAATCCTTCTGCAAGATAGCTCCCGTCTCTATGAGAATAGCTCTCTTACCTTCCTTGGAGCTTGAAGCTCCAGGGAAGGTAATCTTGTGTATCTACTGGCTTACCGCTTTAAGCGGGGGTCAAGTGCATCGCGCAGCCCATCACCAATAAAGTTAAAGCTCAACGAAACCAGAACCAAGGGAATCCCTGGGACGAGCGGCAGCCACGGATTCTGGAACATATAGCTCTGCGACTGCGCCATCATATTGCCCCAAGTCGGCGTGGGGTCTTGAATACCAAGCCCCAGGAAGCTCAAGGCGGCTTCTAGAATAATCACACCCCCCAGCGCCAAGCTAGCATTGACCAATATGGGGGCAATGCCATTGGGAATGATGTGGCGGAAGATGATGCGTGCATCATTTGCGCCCACAGCCCGCAGCGACTCTACAAAGTCCTGGTTACGTAGCGAAAGTGCCATACCACGCATCAGGCGTGCAGCACCTAGCCAGCCAAAGGCAATTAGGATCACCACTAACACCACGACCTTATGTGACTCCCTTTCCGAGGTCAACAAAATGGCCCCAATTGCATTGACCATAAAACGCGGCAAAGGCAGTTGGGCATCTGTGTTGATCAGGATGGCTGAGACAATCAGCAAAATCGGTAGCAGTGGGATCGAGAGCATAAACTCGATCAAGCGTGAGATAAACGCGTCGATCCAGCCGCCATAATAGCCCGCAACGGCCCCAACGATCACGCCCATTGTTTCCGAAATCAGCACAACGGTAATGGCGATGGTGAGCGAGATCCGTCCTGCATAAAGGACACGCGTAAACAAATCGCGCCCCAGATGGTCAATTCCAAAGAGATGCACAAACCCTTCGCTGCCCGCA
>JBBQIG010000647.1:0-3197 GCA_038324715.1 Anaerolineae bacterium
AAGCCCCAGGCTACTGCACCGAATGGAATTTTCTCTAGTGCCGCCGCCTCAAGGTCGCGCAGCTCATCCCCGATGTAGAGCGCTTCATGCGGCAGCGTACCACTTTGCTTGAGAACTTTGCGGTTGCGTGTGCGTTTGCCAAAGAGCGAGACATCACATTCTATATACTTGAAGTAGCTAAGGTTTGTATCACCCAATACCTGGCGTACATTGATGTAGGAGTTGGATGTAACCAAAGCCAACGTGATCCCGGACTGCGCGAGTTGGCTTAATAGGTCGTCTACACCGGCAAAGGCACTGATTTCGGCGGCGTTCTTCGCCAACAATCCACGCACATGATTGGCAATCAGGGGGATTTTCCACATCGGAACCCCAAGATGCTGCATGATCTGTAGCGGATTGTAGCCGCGCAGTTGCTCCACTTCGCCTGCCTCAATCTGCTTGCATTTATACTTGATGGCGACGTTGTTGACCATCTGGATAAACCACGGGAACGAGTTTGCCAGGGTGCCATCAAAGTCAAAGATGACGAGTTTATACTTCATACGCTATTACCCCCATTTTCCTCAATTTATATTTCTGCCATACTTCTGCCAGCGAATCTATGCTTAGGGTCTATTCTTTCATGGGACGGCATTAGACGCAAGACTGTTCAGCGCACGTGCTTAGTCGGCATGATAGGCCAGAGATGTCGGCGGGCGTGCTGGCTCTGCGCGTAACTCTGTTTCTGTGGGCGCGTCCACGGGTGCGCTGAGGGTATGCAGAAAGGCGACAAGCAGAATATGAAACTTGGTGGTGAGGAGCAAATCAGACACGAGCAACTCTTTGCTAGCTGCATGAGCATGACACAAGTAGCATGACGAATGACGTTCACAACTCAATTGGTTACTACTTTGGGTGAGATTACCACATTCAGGAGGTTGGTGCAAAACCAAAAACAATATGTAGGCAAACACGGAGGCAAACACGGTGGGCAGTATAGCACTCGGCACAGACCGCCCCCAGCTCGAACCGGCTCGATAAGGACGCGTACCTGCCCAAAGGGATAGTTTCTATCCCCTGAATATGGCGATTTTTTCGCACTTATATTTGTGATAGAGTCGTTACCAGAGGGAACAAGAATCTTGACTTCTGTACTCATGGGGAATTTATAGGGAATTCATGCGGAGACAGCCATGCCATACGATGCTCTAGTCATTGCGGCGCATCCAGATGATGCCGAAGTGCAGATGGGAGGGACCGTCGCCAAGTTGACGGATCAAGGGATGCGTGTACTCTTTATTGACCTTTGCTCTGGCGAGCCAGCCGACTTTGCGGAGCCGGGCGTTCGTGCGCGTCAGGCGATGAGCGCCGCGGCCATTTTAGGTGCCGACCGGATCATGCTCGAACAGCAAGATCGGTTCATCCAGGACTCAATTCCTTTGCGGCTCCAATTGGCGGGACTGATTCGAAGCCATCGCCCGCGCTGGGTCTTCGGTACCGCAGAGGCATGCGTGCATCCCGATCACGCGGCCGTGGAACCCCTCGTGACAGCCGCCGTCTTCTATGCTCGGCTGCAAAACTGGGAGCGTGTGCCCGGCGGTGAAGCCTTGGCAGATACCGCACCTTGGATTGTGGAGCGTCTCTTCTTTCCTCATTGCAAGATGGAGCCCGCCTGGGGGCGCGATTTTTCTTTTGCGGTGGATGTGAGCGCGACCTATGCGCGCAAACAACAGGCCCTGGCGGAGTATCGTTCTATCTTTAGCGTTGACGCAGGCGATCAACTCCTAGAACTCTATGAAGCGGAAGATTTACATATAGGCCGGCTGTTTGGCGTGGCCTATGCTGAAATATTCAAAGCCCACAGCCCGCTGCTAGTCGATGATTTGACGATGTTCAAACCAGGTCTGCATAGTTAAAGCAGCAGACAGGTAAAAAGGGTAAGGATGTACTATGAATTTGCTATTGATTATCAATGATGCTCCGTATGGGTCGGAGAAAGCATACAACGCGCTACGGCTGGCGATGACGTCGCAGAAAGAGCACCCAGATGTTCAGGTGCGGATCTTTTTACTTGCCGATGCGGTGGTCTGTGCGCTTGCGGACCAATCTACTCCCCAGGGCTATTACAATGTGGAGCGCATGCTCAAAAGCGTGATCGCCAAGGAGGGCGAAGTCCAAGCCTGTGGAAGTTGCATGGATGCACGTGGTCTTCGCAACGCACGCCTCATCGAGGGAGTCACTGCCAGCACAATGAGTTGCATGACGCAATGGACGATTGAAGCAGATAAAGTCGTGACCTTCTAAGCGGCAGCCTGGGGCGTCCATTCCTGCCCTGCGGAGAATACTCTTTTATGATGCAAAACGAAGAAACTATGATTGCGCAAGCGCGTTGCGGCGATAGGGATGCCCTGTCCCAACTGGTCGAGAGCCATCTCCATCCCGTCTATCGCGTGGCACTACGCATGTGTGGCAATGTCAGTGACGCGGAAGAAACCTTGCAAGAGACTTTTCTGAGTGCGATCAAGGCACTGCCGCAATTTGAGGGACGTGCACATTTTTCTACATGGCTCTATCGCATTGCCTCTAATGCCTGCCTTATGCGGCGCAGGCACGAGGCTGCCGAGCCAGACTTTTTCTCGATTGAGGCTGAAGACGAACCCGATGCGTTTCCTGCCCCGCGCCTCTTGATCGACTGGTCGGCACAGCCAGTTGATGTGGTGCTCGACCACGAACTGCGCGACGAGATGCAGGAGGCTGTCGCTGCATTGCCGCCCGCGTTGCGCATTGTCTTCCTCTGGCGCGACTTGGAGGGGATCTCCACCGCTGAGACGGCAGAGATCCTTGGCATCACCGAGTCTGCTGTCAAGGTACGCCTGCACCGGGCGCGCCTGCAACTGCGTGAGCTTTTGTCCCATTATTGGGCCGCGCGCTCGTCCACACCGCAGGAAAAACCAAATGCAACAACCCGAACAACCTCGTTGACATGACCTCTTGGGCCAGTTGTCTGCCTATCTTGATGGCGAGGCAGCACAAAGCGTCTGCGCCGAAATTGAACATCACCTGCGTTCCTGTCTCGATTGTCGCGCTGTGGTCAACACGCTAGATCCGACTGTGATCCTCTATCGCACTTTGCCCGCGCCAGAGCTTCCTGCTGGCGTGGAGGAGCGCTTGCTGCGTATTCTGGATTTGTGAGTTTAGGTAACCTTTTGCCCTCT
>JBBQIG010000648.1:0-3177 GCA_038324715.1 Anaerolineae bacterium
CGGAAATTTCTATCATAATTTCAATTACACTGTACTAGCCGCCAGGTCAACAAATTTGGAAACAAAATTACTTGAACAGAACCACCTAAACAAACCAAAGCTCACTGTATGAAGCTAACTCATGAAACCAAGCGATAAACCGATTATGAAAGAGGCACCACAGGGTGGGCTAAGACGCGATAGTCAGAATCGTCGATCCGCTGCCAGGGATAGTGGATAAAATCCTCGGTAATCTCGGCATAATAATCCGGCTCTTCGCCAGAGAAGTAGCCGGTGTGCTTCTTCCAATGCACAACTGCCACTTCAGGAATCCCTCCAGCGGTCTCAATGCGCCCCTTAACTGCCGAGCTAGTGCGCCCCTGATACCAGAGATTATCAACGATCAGGATCTTGCGCCCTTCCAGGAGCGAGTCGATTGGGAATTGCAGAAAGCGCGGCCAACTAACTAGTGTCGGTTGTTTACCTTGTTCGTTGCTTTCAGGAAAAAGAACCGCGGCAGTCAGCACATTTTTCATCTTTAACGCCTCGGCAACCATGCCGCCCGGAATAATTCCCCCGCGAGTAATTGCCAAGATAGCGTCATAAGGGGTATCGAGCTTAAAGATCAGCTTGCTGATCAACTCCTCAAATTCGTGCCACGTCAAATAAACATGCTTCATAAATAGGTGTCTTTCGCTCCAGCAGATAAGAACTCAAAAAGCGGTCTGTCCAATAATAATTTTGCTAGTCATAGTGTTGCTAGGGTAGAACAGAATCAACAAGCCAAGGCGTGTTCAGTGCCAACCACGCGCCGGTGATCGCACTCGTATGGCGAGTTCGAGGCACATTTAACATCATCATACCAGCCGTGGCGTCAATTGTTTGTCCTGCCGTTGTTTGTGCTACCGTTTGTGATACCATTTGGGCTGAATGATCGAAGACAATCCATTCAGGTGCATCAAATTTCAAATGTATCCCACCCACAGGCAATCCCCACAATCGATAGAGACCGTGGGCATCTGTAACTGCCTGAGCAACCACTGTGCCATTGGCATAGCCTGCCGTTATACGGATGCCACCCCATCCCAGATCACCGCCCACAACCGCAGCCCCGCCAGGGCGCACCCGCACCACCACCGGATCGTGATCACTCGCGGCTTGGGGTGCGTCGGCATGCAGATGCACAATCTGCACCAACGCCACCTCTGTCGCCAGATTGGGCGTCACCATCAGGTGATCGAGTACCTGTGCCGCACCATTGAAGATGTAGCTATAGCGATCCAACGGAGTCAACCACTCATACAGATGGAACAGCCCCGTTGCACTTTGCAGCGTTGCCACCGCAGCATCTCCATAAAAATCATTCAAGTCACCCACAACCATGACTTGAGCCGCAGGATCAACCGCTAGAATTTCTTGCACCCGCTCGGCGACTACAGTTGCCTGTGCCAGACGCAAGCGTGCGTTGGCACGCTCATCACCAGATTTACTCTTCCAATGATTGTTGATCACCCACAGCGTGGATCGAGTCTCAGCATTGTTCTTGCCCGTGCTGGCAATCACCAGTTGCGCCACCAACGGTGTGCGCGCGAAGACAGGATACTGACCCACAGGGCAAAGCCCTGGCGCAGCAAGCCCAAAATCTTGCGTGGTGCAGCCTTCCACGCTCTCCACCAGTTCCACGCTTACCCGTGTTGAATCTACCAGAAAACTGTTGGTCAGGGGAAAATCAGCGTCGTTGCTCGATGGCCCTGCAATGGCTAATGCGTGATAGGCAAGACCATGCTCGGACGCCAACGCATTGGCAAGCGCCTCTGCATCGTCGAGTGTACCCGTCTCCTGTAAGGCGATTATGGTGCAGCCTGGAAGGTCGCGAGCAATTACCTCCGCGCGCTGCTGCAATGCAGCAGCATAGTCAGATGAGTTTGGAAACTGTTCCTCACCACGCCCAAAGCCATGCAAATTAAAGCTGCACACCCCATACTCATCGGCACGCGCCGCAGTCAGAGGCAAGAAGTCCACTGCGCCTGCGCTTGTGGTCAATGATTGGTTGGGCAAAGGCAAAAGTTGATACTTGCCAAAATTATAATCCAGCACGCCCACCAGCCCATTGTCGCCCACCTGCACCTGATCACCCCAACGCACATTCGGCAACGTCACGCCCAAGCGGTTGCTCAAAAAGATCAGCGCCGTCACCGCCGATTGATCGTGAAAGAGATGCACCGGGCCAAGATAACGCGGCCATGGATCAGGCATAAAGGCCAATTCCTGCTCACCACTGGCAAAATGCTTGGTGGGGCTATGCACCGTTCCCGTCAGCGCATCAAGTCGCACGACCATCCCTTCCAGGGCTTCCAGCACATTTGCAGGATCATCTCCAGGACGCACCTCAGGATAGGCAAGGGGGGTCACAACCTCTGTACCACATTCTGTGCTGAGTGTAATGCTGTCCAGTCGGTTCAGTTCCGTCTTGGCATAAAACTCGATCACCTGCCCCACAGCACGCACGCATTGCCCCGTGGCAACCGTGGGAGTATCCCAGGTATAGACAAAGAGACCGTCGCTGGTACTTGGGTCTCCATCACCTAAAGGGTCTTGCAGGTAGAAGCCATCACTTGTCACCCCTGTCACCAATCCCCATGTTGTCACGCGCTGATCCTGGAAAGATGATGCAGCCCCAGCACCCTGGATGGTGGCAAGTGGCGTTAAATCAGAAGGAGCAGCCTGTCCAGCGGCATGCAATGGGTAGAGTGAAGGCAAGAGGAAAATCAACGCCAACAAGCGCACAAGGCGTCGTGCGTTGTTGCCATCGCCAGACGCTTGAGAGAACGAAAAGCGCCAGGAAAGTTCTTGTAGCGGTGCAAACCAAATACGCAATCCAACAATCAAGGTGCAATCCGGCGTCTGAACATTGTGTAGGAGGTTTAAAAGATCCTTGTAACGTTATCTGAACATCGTGTGCTACTAAACATCGTGCGCCACTGTTGTGTGTTACCTACTTATCACCCATTGTACATTTTCAATTGCGGCTGGTCAAAACAAATGTAGGCGACAGCAATTGGGCCGTAACAAGATGTGCGTGAACCCGTCATCCTAAAACAGACAAAGCAGTATTTCATCTCTGATAAATTTTCACTTTTTATTGCCTATCCTGCAAAAGCAGGGCGTAACATGAAGCCAGAACAAGAAAAGGAGGTC
>JBBQIG010000649.1:0-3176 GCA_038324715.1 Anaerolineae bacterium
CCAGTCCCGATCCCTTTCCAATTATGCGCGCCAAGATTACAGTGGATCCTGAAGGCGCGGGGCTGACGGCGATGGCGCTGACGCAACTTTTGGGGGAAGGGGAGCCGACGATCAAGGTGCGTGCCCATCATGCCGAAGAAGGCTATTTTCTGATTGATCCCTTCAATATGTCAGACAGCGATGCCGATTTTATCTGCGAGCGCATTATCGAGATTTTGCGTCAGCCCGCGGCGCAGAAGCAAGCTATGATGGAGCAGTTGGCAGGGTTGAGTATGGCGGATGTCTGGTCGCGCAGTGGAGCATGGCCCTACTATGAGCCAAATGGCGCAGCCAAAAGTTAGTCACGATGCGCTTCTAAAAATCTAATGCGAAAAATGCAGCAAGCAAAGCAAAGGAGTTAGGTAGCATGCCCAAAATTCTGGTTGGCGAATGTAAACAAGAAATCTCCTCCTTTAATCCGGTACTCAGTTCTTATCAGGATTTTGAAACCTCCTGGGGACAAGAAATTGTAGAGTATCACCAAGGGTTGAACACGGAGCTCTGCGGTGCGCTGGAAACGTTTCAGGCTGACCCCAGCGTGACCGTGGTTCCTGCCTATAGCGCACGTATGATCGTGTCGGGTGGCACATTGGCGCAGGCTGATTATGAGCGTATTCGTGACGAGTTTTTAGATGCGGTACGTGCTGCACCGCCTGTGGATGGCGTTTATTTGTCGCTGCATGGAGCGATGGCGGCGCAGAATGAGGATGATCCAGAGGGGGTGCTGGTTTCTGAAATTCGCAAGATTGTGGGGGAGCAGGTTCCGATTGTGGTCTCCTTTGATCTCCACGGCATCCTCACAGAGCAAATCTTGAGCCATGCCGATGCGATTGTGGTTTATCACACCTATCCGCATGTGGACTTTGCGCTGACAGGGCAACGTGCCGCACGGTTGTTGCTGCGCATTCTGGCGGGCGGGGTGCGCCCGGTGACTGCGCTGGTGAAGATTCCCGCGTTGGTGCGCGGCGATGAGTTGATTACTGCCACGGGGCTGATTGGCAAGCAAATCCGCCAAGCGCAAGCCATTGAAGCAAGCGAGGACGGGCTTTCGGCGGGGATGTTTATTGGCAACCCTTTTACCGACGTGCTCAATCTGCACTCGAACAGCTTTGTGATCACGGATGGCGACCCTGAGCGCGCCAGCCGCGAGGCGATTCAGATGGCGACAGATTTTTGGAGCGTGCGCGAGCGCTTGCAAGCGCCGTTGACCTCAATGGCGGAGACAATTGAGATTTGTCAGCGCACGCAGGGCAAAGGCACGGTGATTCTCAAGGATGCGGCGGATGCCACCAGCTCGGGGGCATCGGGTGATAGCAATATCATTGTGCAGGAATTGTTAAAGGCTGGCTATTCCGGCTCCATCCTTGCGCCTGTGGTGGATGCGACAGCGGTGCAAGTGGCAGTGGCGGCAGGGGTAGGGGCGACTGTGCAGACTACTTTGGGCGGGCAATTGGATAGCAAGCGCTTCACGCCCTTGCCTGTGAACGCACGCGTGCATATGATTTCGGAAGGGCGCTTTCCCAGCGAGTCAAACAATTCGATTTGGCTGTCGGGCACGACTGCGGTATTGGTGGCTGAGAACGTGACCTGGGTAGTCACCATCCGCGCGGTTTCGCTCTATGACCGTTCGCTCTTTTACGCCCACGGGCAAGACCCACAAAAGTTTGATGTGGTGGTGGTGAAGTCACCCCATTGCCAGCCTCATATGTTTGACGAGTGGGCGGCAGAAGTGGTCAACGTGGACGTAGCGGGTTCGACCAGCGCCAACTTGCCCACATTGGGGCATGTACGTGCCACGCGCCCCCTCTTCCCATTGGATGCAGGTGTGACCTTTACGCCAGAAGTGAAAATTTTCCAGCGCGGCTGATGCAAGCAATCAAGTTCCTTCTGGCGACTTGATGATTCTACTTAATTAAATCGGGTAACCATGTCACCCTGAGCCGCTGCGGCGAAGGGTCTCTCCCCTTCCGCTTGCCAAGAGAGAGAAGGCAGAGAGATGCTTCGTCGCAACCCCTCAGCATGACAAGTTTTTACCCAATACAAGGAGAGGGCGATGAAGATTGAACGGATTGAGGCGTTTGGGCTGCGTGGGGTGACGCCAGAAGGGGGCTGGAGCAATGAGATTCAGCCCGACGATTGTGTGCATACGCTGATTGCGGTGCTGACTGATGAGGGGGTGACGGGGTGGGGCAGCGTCTTTACCAACGATGCATTGGTGAAGGCATCTCTGGATCTCTTGGCTCCCCTCTATCGCGGCGAGAATGCGTTGGAACCAGAGCGTGTGAGTGAGAAGTTGCACCAGAATATGTTTTGGCTGGGGCGCGGTGGCTCGGTCACGCACACGATCAGCGGCATTGACATTGCCCTGTGGGACATTTTGGGCAAGGTGACGGGGCAACCGGTGGGGCGGCTGTTGGGTGGACGCTATCGCGAGCGGGTGCTGCCCTATGCGTCGCTGCTGATGGATCAGCCGCAACCGCTGCATGACCATTTGCAGCGTATTCAGGCGCAGGGCTTCCGCGCCTTTAAGATGGGATGGGGGCCTTTTGGCCGCGTGAGTAATAAGCTGGATGAGGCGATTGTCTCAGCGGCACGCGATGCGATTGGCGACGATGCCTACTTGATGGTCGATGCGGGTGGCTCGGATGCCTATTGGGGCAATGGCTATAAGTGGGCATTGCGTGCGGCTGAAATGTTGGCAGCCTATGATGTCTATTGGTTTGAGGAGGCGCTGCATCCAGATGGGCTGGAGGACTATGTGCAGCTACGCCGCAATTCGCGCGTGCCGATTGCCGGGGGCGAGGTCTTGACGCGCCGCCAATCGTTCCAGCCCTGGCTTCAAGCGGGGGCTTTCGACATTGTGCAGCCGGATGTGACCAAGGTGGGTGGCATTAGCGAGGAGCGACGCATTGGCTGGATGGCACAGGAGAATGGAGTACGCTTTATTCCCCACGGCTGGAACACAGCGGTGGGGCTTGCCGCCGATTTGCAGTTGTCCTCTGCCTTTGCCAATACCGACTTTGTGGAATACATCACCGGCTCGCCCTACATTGACGAGTTAACGGTAGAAGGCTGGCAGCTAGACGCCGATGGGATGTTGCCCATCCCCTCCACGCCCGGGCTAGGCATTACGATGA
>JBBQIG010000650.1:0-3167 GCA_038324715.1 Anaerolineae bacterium
GTGCGCCCCCGATCAATTCCGATCAACATCAATTCTCATCTGGCAACTCGTGCCGTCTGTCTACCTTCTAGAGTCCCTACATCTCTACAAATCTACCCGCGGCGTGCGTGGCAATAACCAAAGGTTGACAGCCAACATCGCCACCATCCCCATCGTAATCGCTCGGTCTACCCACAAAAGAAATAGCTCGGCTTGAGCATCTGTCACAAATGGGCGCAAAATTTCACCTGGCAAGCACATGATCCCCAAAGCAACCAGCCAGAAGAGACCCAGCATTTGCGCTTGACGTGGGGGTAATTGCCAAGTCGTTGCTGCCGACAAACAGAGAATTAAGAACAAAATGACCATCAGCGCGTCATAATTGCGGTGATAAGCTGCCAACAGCGTCCACAAAACCAAGGCACTGTTCACCGGCAGCAGATCAGCCGCCAGCCACCCGCGCTGATAGCTGCGCCAGACGACCCACAGTGTCACCACCGTAATCAATGCCACAAGCATCTGCGCAATCAACGGCGTATCACGCAGCGGATAGCCAAGATGCACGCCTGGCTCCACAGCATGGCGCGCCAACATGCTCAAGTTTACCTGGATCGTCTCCCACACAGAGCCACCATCCAGCAGGCTCACCAAAGCCAAGCCAAGCAACTGCACCCCGATTGCGACAGCAATTAGCCGAAAACGTTTCTCGAACAACAAAAAGATGAAAAGAGGCAATGAGAGCGAGTATTTTCCCAGCGCCACCCCCAACGCAATCCCAGCCCACAGCCAATGACTCTGCCGCAAAAGCAACGTCACAATCATCAAGCAAAAAACCAGCAGCGACGTCTGACCCGATGCGGCACTTTCGCGCGGCCCCTTCATCGCATAAAATGAAAAGGCCGCAAGCCAAGCCAACGGAGGCGCCAACCGCAACGAAACGGGCAGAAGACGCAAAGCAAGCCAGGGAATCGCAATGATCAACACCACGTTGCACAGCAACCAAAGATATTTAGCTTGCAACCACGGGAAAAAGGAGAGGAGAGAAACCAGGAGAAGAATGGGAGCCGTGTTAGCAGGCACATGACCCAGATGAGGCTGCTCAACCTCCTCTGGCACAACCACGCTGCCATCCACATACTGCACAGGCTCCGGCAGCGGCAACCCCTCGGCATAGGCGCGATAGGGGTTGATGCCCTCGCGCACAAAATGACCGTAATACCAATAAGAGTGGAGATCCCACCCGCCATCAGGCGTGGCGGTCTTCATCACCGTTCGCACCAGGGCGAATAAGCTCATGAAGACCAAACCACCGATCAATATGGGATAAAGCAGACGTTGCAGCAGGAAAAACCGAGGCACATGCATGGCGCGACGAAGAAAATTCGGCTAAAGAACCATGCGCAAGGAAATAAATCGAACGTTACTCAAGGACAAGTAAGACGGCATTCTGCTCCACGCGTTGCCCGGCAGTGATATTGATACTCCTGACCACGCCAGCGCGGATGCAACGAATCTCATTTTCCATCTTCATGGCTTCCAACAGCACCAGGGGCTCACCAACTGCCACCGATTGTCCCACTTCAGTCAGCACCTTAACCACCAACCCTGGGATCGGTGCGCGAATGGCAAGTTCGCCTTCAGGCAGAGCGACCATCGTACGCCCCACATTGAGCCGGCGCGTCCGCTCATCTTCCACCTGCACATCAAAGCGTTCGCCCCGCAAGGTAACGCCATAATTAAAGCGCTCGGCCTCGATCAGAACTTCAAAGCTACGCCCATTATAAAGAAGGCTATAAAATTCCGGCCCGCCGCTCTCCTGCATATCGACATCAATGACTTCACCATCTACCAAAACCTTGCCATCGATAATTTCAATCTCATATTCGCTTTGACCGACGCGCGAATAGTATTTCACAACCGCCCCCTTACAGCACGCATACGCCCAGCTTGCTTCCACAGACCCGACGCAGGTTTTTGCTCACTGCCATTGTTGCCAATGTGTACAGCCTTGCGCCCTTCTTCATGGGCAATCAGTGCCGCCGCCACAGCAACCACCTTCTCATGGTCATTCGAGGGACGATTCAAATGGTTCATACGCCACCGAGACAGAAAGCCGGTGTCAAAGGTTCCCCAAATAAACTCGGTGCTATCCATCATCGCTTGATGAAATGGAATCGAGGTTTTAATGCCCCCAATGTGGTATTCATTGAGCGCGCGGCGCATGCGCAAAATTGCTTCCGCACGCGTCTCACCCCAAACCACCAGCTTTGCCACCATCGGGTCATAGTAGAGATTTAGCTCCATACCTCGATAGAGCGAACTCTCCACGCGCACCCCCGGCCCAGTAGGTTCTTGCAAATAGACAATGGAGCCAGAACTAGGCATGAAATTATTAAAAGGGTCTTCTGCCGTGATTCGACACTCGATAGCCCACCCCTTGTTGACAATATCCTTCTGGTTATAGCGCATCCGTCGCCCTGCGGCAATGGCAAACTGCTCTTTTACAATATCAACACCCGTCACCATCTCGGTCACAGGATGCTCCACCTGAAGACGCGTATTCATCTCCAAGAAATAGTATTTGTTATCACGGCTATCAAAGAGAAACTCAATAGTTCCCGCATTGACATAGTTGACCGACTCGGCAGCCGCAATCGCAACACGCCCCATCTCCTGGCGCAATGTCTCTTCCACAGCCACACTAGGACATTCTTCAATCAACTTCTGGTGTCGCCGCTGAATGCTACATTCACGCTCACCCAAATGAATGGTGTTACCATGTCGATCCGCCAATACCTGAATTTCGATATGGCGCGCATTGGGGATCAACTTTTCAATGTAGACTTCATCATTGCCAAAGGCGCTTGCCGCCTCGCGTCGAGCAGCGGCTAAGAGTGAGACAAAGCTCTCCTCTGTATCCGCCGCACGCATCCCTTTGCCACCCCCACCGGCACTAGCCTTAATCATCACCGGGAAGCCAATTTCCTGGGCACAGGCAAAGAGTTCCTCATCATTAAGACCCGCAGGGGAACCAGGCACCAAAGGCACATTGTTCCTGGCAACTGTCTCACGCGCGGAAATCTTATCGCCCATCTTCTCAATGGCATCGGGACTAGGCCCGATAAAGGTGATCCCCGCATCGGCACACGCCGCGGCAAACTCGGCATTCTCGGCCAAAAAGCCCTAGC
>JBBQIG010000651.1:0-3160 GCA_038324715.1 Anaerolineae bacterium
ACCAACCAGCATTGATTGGTCGCGACGTCGAGCTGACAAAGCTGGAGGGGTTGGTCGACAGCCTAACGAGTGGGGAAGGACAGTTGGTGATTCTTTCTGGCGAGGCAGGTGTCGGCAAATCGCGGTTGATCGCTCGACTCAAGGTAAATGTGCTTGACCCGAACGCAACCGTTCCCTACCTCCTCTGGCTGGAGGGTCGCTGCCTAGAAATGACCATGAGTACTGGATATGGTCCCTTTCTCGACCTGTTGCGATCCTACTTCGCTTGGCAACCAGAGGAGGATGAGCCAGCACGGGCAGCGCGGTTGCTTTTGGCTTTGCAAGAATTAGCCCGCGCAGGTCATCTGTCATTCAGCCAAGTCGAAAAGATCGGCCCGCTGTTGGGCAACCTCTTCTCACTTCATTTCGGCAACGAATGGGACGAGCAGCTGCGCCAAACGCGGCCCGAACAGATCCGGCAGCAGACCTTCCAGGCGATCTATGAGTTGCTGGTTGCTCTGGCGCAGTTCCAACCGCTGCTACTCGTATTTGAAGATCTACACTGGGCAGACAGTGTGTCGCTAGACCTTATTACACAACTGATGGAGGCACTGCCCACGATACCGTTGTTGCTCCTCTGTGTATGCCGCCCGGAACAAGCCCACCGCAGCAATCAATTGGCAACCGTTGCGCTGCGCAAGTGCCTAGGCCACTTCACTGAAATTAGCCTGCGTGAACTTCCCCTGCGCCAAAGCAGAGAACTCTTGCACTCCTTACTTGGCGATGATCTGCCCGACAAAGTGGCCCAAGTCATTTTGACTCGGGCACAAGGTAACCCATTTTTCATCGAAGAAATGGTGCACACGCTGATCAGCATGGACCTGCTCTATCAAGTGGACAATCGCTGGCTGCCACGCGCCAATTTTGAAGATGCGACTGTCCCCGACAGCGTGCAGAGCCTACTCCTGAGTCGTGTGGATCGCCTGCTGCCCCAACAAAAGAGCATCCTCCACCATGCGGCTGTGATTGGACGTCACTTTTCGTTGCGGCTGCTCTCGTTGACGATGCCTACCCAAACCGACTACGACGATCTCCTATGGCAGCTAGAGGAACAGTCATTTATCTATCAGGAGCGAACGATGCCGGAAGTCATTTACTCATTCCGGCACATCCTCACCCATGAGGCCATCTATGCGACAATTCCACGCCGCCGCGCAAAAGCGTTGCATGGCGATGTTGCAAGGACTCTGGAAAGCACCTATGCAGAGGAACTCGCCGAGCATTACGAGCCATTGGCTTACCACTATGAACGCAGTGAAGATCTGCAAAAGGCGGTGGATTATCTGCTCAAAGCGGCCCACAAAGCGCGACGTGCCTATCTCAATGAGGAAGCGATTGGCTACTTTGGCAGGGCGTTGGCTCGCCTGGATGAATTGCCACCTGATCATGTTCACAATGAACACCGGCTGGCGGCGTTAACGGATCTGGGGCAGACCTATTACCACGGCACCTCTCAATTGGACCAGGCGGAGAGCTGTTTCCGCCAAGCGCTTGCCTTGGGGAGAACCATGGCGCTGCCGCCGCGGCGCATAGCGCGCCTTCTCATTTGGTTGGGTGATCTGGTAGTGAACTGGCAATCCCGCTGGGATGAGAGCTTGCGCCTGGGCCAAGAGGCATTACTATTGTTAGGCGACGATAACGAGTGCAACGAAGCCGGATTGGCCAATGCATTGATCTGTTTCAGTCATCTACTGTCGGGAAACATAGAAGAATCGGTCAAATATGGTTTGCGCAATGCCGCGTTTGCGCATCGTCTTCCCTGTACTGAGGAACTTGACCATCTGGTCTACTTTTCAATTATCAATGCTCTTTTGAACCGCCGCGAGGCAGAAGAGGCACGGTGGTGGATCGAGCTTTGCGCGCGCAACGCTGAGCAACACCAGCATCTCCATGCTCTCGGGGAAGTCACCGGATGTCTATCCCACCTTTTGGAGGCGGAAGGGAAAACACAAGCTGGTATTACCAGCATGCAAAAGGCCTCAGATCTGCTGCTCCAAACGGGTGATGTCAAACGAGGGAACTGGTACCAAATGAGCATGCTTTGGTCCTACTTGCAGCAGGGAGAGCTACAAGCCCTCAGACAGCTAATTCCTTCTACGTTGATACAAGCCCAACTTGTGAACCAAGAATATCTGTTCGATCTACACTTTTGTTTGGGCATTTCTGCTTTGGCACAAGGCGCGTGGCAAGACGCCGAAAGTCACTTTTATGAAGCCGCACAAACAAGTGAGCTAAACTCTTCATTTTGGGCTGAGTCCCAGGTCGCCCTCGGCTATACATTCTTAGCACAGGACAAATCCATCGAGGCCACCCGCGTATTTAAAGCAGCAGCCTTCTCATCGCTTGAACTTCCCGACCTCCCGCCACGCATGACACAGGGCACAAGAGAATTTTGTGCGCCCCTGATTGATGCGCTCACCGGTTTGGAAGCCGCCCTTGCCGACGATGCAGCGATGCACCGTTTCTGCGAGAATCTTCAGACAGAACAGACCAAAACTCGCAAATCCAGGTTCACTCAATGGTTCCTGGAAAGAGCAGAGATTGATCACAGGTTCAATAGAGTACAGGATGCATTAGCAACGCAAGCAGACCAGGATGTAGGCGCACAACTCGCCGATAGTGAATGGCACTGGCAGGCTCCTTTTGGCGACTGCTTGCCGATCTACGATGCCGGACTCATCATTCAGGCGACAAACGCGCGTGATCTCTGGGGCCTCAATATGAGCGCGCCGCGTCTATCTCGACACATCCAGGGAAATTTCGCCTTGCAAGTCTCCTGCAAAGCCGTTTCGGTTGGAAAACCTGCCCTTGGGGGAATCTTGTTGTGGCAAAATTCAGCAAATTTTATGCGCCTGGATTGGGGTTCACGCGGCGTGGGTGAAATTACTCTCATGGGGTGTATCGACAGGCAAGATGTACTTGTAGGACGTGGAAGATTACGCTCAGCCAAAACGTATTTGCGCCTAGAGCGAAGAGGAGGCCAACTCCGCGCCCTGTGCAGTGATAACGGACAGGAGTGGTACACAGTTGGACAAATCGAATTTGCCAGTGCCAGCTCGCTCAAAGTCGGATTGTATGCTATCGGCAATATCGACCGCATGATTTACAATGGCTGTTATTC
>JBBQIG010000652.1:0-3152 GCA_038324715.1 Anaerolineae bacterium
ACGCCTGCTTCATTGCGCCAGGGTTGGCGTTGTTCTGGATTGTTTTCCATGATGGAGGGTGCGGTATTGGCTGCGGCTCCAGTTAAGTAGACCACGCCTACATCATTGCCCAGCACCCCCCGCAAGACGCGTCGCACTTCACCCGGTAGATCGGCGCTATAAAAGGTGCCATGTTCTAGACAGTTGGGGTGGGTCGAGAAGGAAGGTATGACGACTTTCACCGAATCATCGGCGCGTCGCGCATAAATGACGCCTACTTCTGGATCGCGTGGTCCTTCTAGTCCCACAAAATCTTTTTTCCAACTTCCCCAATACATATGGCAAGAGCCATCTCGGCGCATGCCGCGACGATTCCAGCCCATCTGCGCTAGCTCACCACTGCCTGCATAGAGGGTACATTCCTCCCGATTTGCCATTGCCCGATCCACGGCACGGACAATGGCCTCTTTGAGAAGGAGGATGAAATCGGCTTCTGGTTGACCAACAAAGCGATCTGTCGTCAATGGAGCTACATGCGTGTGGGTGGCAGCAATCACGACCCTAGTGGCAATAAGCCCCAGACGGGTTGCACAGGTCACTTGAATCTCTTGCGTCAACTCTTGCGGCACAAAGCATACGTCGACTGAGACCACCACGACCTGTGTTGTCCCATCATCGAAGACCACTGCATTTGCAGTCAGTGGATCGCGCGTATAGGTTGCGATACGTTCATGCAATTGTCCCATGAGGGGCATTGGACGCGCTGGCGTAATCTCTTCCCAGGCTGTACCCACAAGCATACTTCACCCCATGATTCCAGTCCACACTGTAGAATGTTTGATGAGTTGCATTATAAGAGCTATGAGAAGCGCGGCACATCGAGCCAGACGCCTCCTTGCATCGCTGCTTCGTGCGCAACAATGCCGGGTACTGTGAAGTCCATGGCGCGTACCACGTCAATCGGTGGCTTGCTGCCCTGCTGGATGGCATCAATAAAATCGCGCACCATAAAGAACTCTGATGTTCCATGTCCACCTTTGCGTGCCTCTTCAGGAGCATTGGGATCACTGGTGGGGCAATCAATGCGCTTAGCCCCTTCCTTCTCGCTCATCTCATCTTCCAGATAAAGATAACCCTCAGTGCTGCCATAGCCGTGGGTGCGGTGGCGACCATTTTCTACGAAGCCCTTTGTACCATAGAGGGTATAGAAGATCATCTCTGGATGGCGCGGCGCTACCTGGCTGCGTAGAATTTTGATGGTGGCTCCCTTTTCCGTTTGGAAGAGACCCAGTTCCATATCCAAGAAACCCAAGCCTTCATTCGGGAATATATTCTTGCCCGAATCAACACCCGTCGCCTTGACAATACGATCATCCATCAGCATCAACAGTGGCCCAAGACAATGGGCGCAATACCAGATTGGCGCACGCGTGTAACGCCATCGATGCTTGCCTGTTTCAGGGTCAATTAGGAGGCTGCGGATTTCGTGGAGATACTCGCCCTCGGCATGGAAAATTTTGCCCAACTTATCCTGCTGGATCATGTCTTGCCATTCGCGGATATAGTGAAAGTAGCAGTAGTTTTCTGCCATCATATAGACCCGCCCTGTTTTGTGGACGGCGTTCACAATTCGCTCACAATCCTCAATCGTATAAGCCGCCGTCTGTTCACAGAGAACATGGCGACCACTTTCTAGTGCGGCAATGGTTTGATCGGCATGAAAATCAATCGGTGTGGCGATGACCACAAAGTCGATCGGTGCGTTGAGAAAGTCATCATAGTTTGTGTAGAGATGTTCATCGGGAAGGCCGAAGTCCGCACCCATTTTGCCCAGTGAATCAGTGTCGAGATCGCAGAGCGCGGTAATCTCTACCTGGGGATGCGTGGCAAGGCTGCGTACCAAGCCGCCACCTCGACGCAAGCCCACGAAACCTGCACGTAACTTTGTCATACTGAAGACTCCTCCAAGTTCTATTTCTCAAAATGATAATTGTTGGGTTGGCTAGCTATTAAGGCTGTGCTATCAGGGCTGCGCTATCAGGGCTGCGCTGTTTGCCACAACTCCTGCAATAACTCGACTGTGGTTTCCATCATCAACTCAATGCCCTCCATGCTCACCCGATTTGGCCCCACCAATGTCTCATATCCTTGCAGTTCAAAGGCGTGGCGCGTGGGCTGATACATAATCAGATCATTGGTCAACTCTGCCACCACAGTATGGAGAAATGGTGAGCGCGTCTTGATGTCTAATCCATGTTCGACAAACAACTCTCCTGGATTGGAGGCAATGGCAAAGGGGCCAATATGGAGCACATTGATTGGCACACTCAGCATCTCTGGCATAGCTCCTATATGCTCTAGCTGCGGTGTGAATACATCGCTGCGCCCGCCGCGTGCACCCCAGTTAAGTCGTTCAATCGCCTCTGGCGGTTGCGAAGCGGGGTCACGCCGAGGCACCGAGAGATCACGTCGTACAGCGTTAACTCTCACCGGCACAGGCAATGGCCGCGCTCGCCGTGCTGCGTCAAGTACCTGATCGGCAATATAGTCGGCTAGACTCTGCCATGCTTCGCCGCCGAGGGTAGGGTTAATATCCGCACAGGCTCCCGGTGCAAAGACCGTCACAACATCTTCACCCAACGTCGCCCGCACTCGCGCCGCCACCGTGCCTGGATAATCTGCCGACCAGAGCATTGATCCTCGCCCATTGGTATGCAAGGAGAGGTTGAAGAAAAGACCGATAGGCTTGCCATTTACATCATCAAAACGCAACACCCACAATTCAGGATCAATTGGCCCGACTGACCCTAGAATCTGGGGAGTAACATCTAGATCATTGAGTGCAGCGGGCATCCATGTGTTGAAAGCCTTGCCATCTTTCTTATTGAGCACACGGCGGTGATGCTGTCCGTGATGCACCAACGATCGTCCGATATGCACTGACGCTGGTTGCAAGGCGGCGTTAGCTTCCACCACGCTTGCCGTTAGCTTAGGAGGCAGGCCCTCCAGATATTCGGCGTTGGTTACGTTGAAGGAATAGAGACCGTTAATGGTATAGGGGCCAGTGTGGGTGTGACTGGAGACGATCAGGATTGCTTCGGCAGGAATATCTGTTTGGGCTGTGATGGCGGTGATGATGGGGTCAACGATGCTGCGCGGTAGACCAATCAGAT
>JBBQIG010000653.1:0-3148 GCA_038324715.1 Anaerolineae bacterium
GCTGGTGGCATGTTTTGTCGCGCTTTTATTACATACGGGGTTGTTACTGGCACTTGTTGGCATTGGACATCTGACCCCATTGAGCATCCAGCACACAGCCCACGCTGCGCCCCTGGCAGACGATGATGACCCTGGTGACGACGATGATAATGGTGATGTTGATGGTTATGACGATGTTGAGGATGATGACCCTAAGAATAAGAAGTGGGAAGGCACGGTTCTCACTTTTCCGGATGGCCTCATTGGTACGTGGACAATTTTGTTCAACGGTGACCAAGTTGTCACAGTGAGTGCAACCACTGACACTCGTTTCAAACCTGGATTTCCAACCGAACACCTAACCGGAACTTGGGTGGAGGTAAAGGGGGAGCGCCAGTCAGATGGAACTGTGGTGGCTGACCGTATTCGTGTGGATGATTATGAGGCGGGTGAACTCGTTGTGCGCTTGGAGGATTCCGTCTATTCTGACACCATTGCCAGCAAATACAATCTGACTCTCAAGTCTACATTGCTGATGAACGCTAATATTTATCTCTATGACACGAACGACAGCAATGGTAACAACGGCAACAATGGCAATAACGGCAATAACGGCAATAACAATGATGACGAACGCGATATAGCGGATGCAATTGCGAAAGAACAAGGTGTCATTTGGGCCGAGGTTAACTATGTCAATAGTGTGCCCGAAGATGATGGTTATAAGACTTGGGCTTGGGGCGGGGCGGAGCAACCGGAATCCTATGTAAACCAGAGTGCCTACCATCAGATTCACTTGGGGCAAACAAGTCGAGGTCATCAGGGAACAGGCGTGGTGGTGGCTGTGCTCGACACGGGCATCTACACAGCCCATGAGCAGTTTGCCGGAAGATTGATGCTTCCAAGTTTTGATGTGGTTAGCGATGACACCGATCCCAGTGACGCAGGGCCAGGTCTTGCGTGGGGGCATGGCACCCATGTGGCCGGCATTATTGCGGCAATTGCGCCGGGGGCAAAAATTTTGCCAGTGCGCGTGTTGGATGCAAATGGTCGCGGCAACACCTTTTTACTGGCTTATGCGCTTGAGTGGGCCTCCCAACAACCTGGTGTCCAGGTGATTAATTTGAGCTTGGGTACGGTTTTTGACTCTAAGGTTCTGCGCGATGCAATTGGAAATGTGGTAGAGCAAGGTATTGTGGTGGTGGCTGCCGCGGGTAATGATGGTACCGATATTGTGCAGTATCCAGCGGGATATGAGGGTGTTATCAGTGTGACAGCAGTAGACGGCGAGTACCTTAAAGCCCCGTTTGCCAATTATGGTCGAGGATGGGTTGATATCGCTGCACCTGGCGTTGGCATTATTTCCACGATGATCAATGATGAGGGTGCTGGCTATGCAAGTTGGAGCGGCACCTCTATGTCTACTGCGTTTGTCAGCGGTGCCGCGGCACTTGTGATTGGAAAAACATTGGAGCCGAGCATTGCCACCAGCGATGTCGATAGCCACTTGTGGAATAGTGGCATGGACATTGATGCCTTCAATCCTACCTATGCGGGGCAACTAGGGCGTCTACTGAATGTGAATGCCTCATTGCAAGTTATGGAAATGCTACACTTCATGCCTTTTGCCCAGCGATAAATCTTTGCGAAGTGCCCCTTGTTAACTGTGGCATAGCGCTTTCCCAGAACCCTAGCGGGACAACTCATTTTCATAAAGAAGAGCCAATGTCGATTCAGGCATTGGCTCTTCTTTATGTTTGATTTTTGCATGGTACAGGCTGCGGAGTCCTGTGACACTGCACTACTATGCTTGCGTGCGATAGGTACGCAGGGCAGCTTCTAGCCCTAATCTGGGGCTACTTAAGATGGGAATGGAGAGATCTGTGCATAAAGAAGCCGCACCTGCCATAGAGGCTTGTGCCAGGACAATGACATCTCCTGCGGGCGCAGCCTCTTGCAAAGAGGTGGCAATGGCTGCGAGATAGCCTGTGTGGTCGTTGCGCTCGAAGTATGCCCAAGCATCGGCGCACAAGATTTCGCTGATCGTAACGGCCTCTCCTAGCTGCTCGGCTGCCTCTAGGATCAATTGGCGGGTTGGTGCGAGCGTGCTTTCTAGGGCGGCGGCGATGATGATATGTTTCCCCATCGTTACCGCATGTTCTGCCATCGCTCGATCCACGCGCATGACGGTTCTGCCTGTAGTTCTGTCTACCGCGGGGCTGGCGTTGGCTTTTTCAGCCGCACCCCCAATAGTGGAGCAGGTGCAGACCACGACGGCTGCGTTGTCGGCAATTGCGCTTTGCACGGTATGGGTAATGCGCTGCGTTAGTTCTGGCGTCATGCCATAGGCGCGGGCGTCATTGAGCAGACTTTCATCAACGAGGTGCTTTACAGGAATAGTCGGGTCAATTTCGGCTAGGAGTTTTGTAAAGGTGTCAATGTGTGCTGGCGAAGTGTGCAGGAATGTAAGCGTTTTGTTCACAGGTACCCCTTTCCTTTTGAATATGACACATGATGAATACGATCAGGTGCTGAATCCGATCCGGCGTCGTCTGTTGGCAAGTAAGAATAGCATAGTTGACGTCTCTGTCACTGTTCAAGGGGCGACTGAACGCCACAAGTCACCCCTTGAACGATGATCTTACTTCTCAATCCCTGGCAGATAGCTGCGTTCGGCAAACCCTTCCTCTGCAGAGGCTTGCACCTCAAAGGAAAGCGTGGGTGAAACGCGTTCGTCCGGCTGTTGGTTTGCCACTGCGACGCCAACAGTTTGGCCTATCTCCAACAGTGCTGCATCAATCTGCACTTTAATCTGGGTACTCGTTACGGATTGCGGTGTTAGATACGTCCCATTCCACAGAACTTTGGCATCGGCGGCGAAATTGCTGCCATCAATGGTCAAGGTCAGCGTTGGACCTTCGGCTTCTGCGCTGGCGGGTGACAGGGCAGTGATGAGGGGGCGCAACGGTTCTACGAAAAAGGGCATTGAGTTTGAAGTGAAGTTGCCTGGTGCGGGTGAGCGGGTTGTAACCGTCACAAGCCCCGCGCTGGTCAGTTGCACTGCTGCAACCTGCGCTGTGAGATATTCGCTATCGACGAAGGTGGTTGGCAATGCACTTCCATTCCACAAGACCGTTGTGCCGCTGACAAAGCTGCTGCCTTCCACCGT
>JBBQIG010000654.1:0-3128 GCA_038324715.1 Anaerolineae bacterium
CTCTTGCCCTTTCTCAATACCCTGGCGTTGTCACTTTCTACCCCGCGCAACTCCATGACACCAGGCATTCTGCTATGGCCCAACCCCATCAGCTTTTCGGGCTATACAACGCTCTTTCGCGCGGTGAACATCACCCAGCCGCTGCTCAACAATACCTATGTCGCCGTGGTGGGAACGCTCTTGCATGTAACGCTTTCAGCAATTACGGCCTATGCGTTGGTGCGACGTCCATTCCCAGGGCGACGCATTTTCATCTTTCTGTTGTTGGTGACCATGATGGTGCCCATGGAAAACATCATGATCCCCCTCTATATCGTCTATCGAGATTTTGGGCTGCTCAACACGCTCAACGCCATTGTGATCTCTGGCGCGGTGTCGGGCTTTTCGGTGCTTCTGCTCAAAAATTTTTTCGAGGGGATTCCTGTGGAGTTGGCAGAATCAGCCGAGATCGATGGAGCCAATGACCTAAACATCTTTGGCAACATCTATCTGCCCCTAGCAACGGCAGGGCTGGCAACGGTAACGCTCTTTCAGTTTGTCTCGCGCTGGAACAACTTCTTTGAAGCGGTCTTGTTTCTCACAGATACAGCCAAATACACGCTCCAGATTGCGCTCAAAAATTTGATTATCGACTCAGATGTAACCTCTACCACCGATTCAATTTCCAAGAATGCACAGATGGCAGGGGTTATCATTTCGATACTGCCCCTGATACTTCTTTATCCGATCCTGCAACGCTTCTTTGCCGAAGGCATTACCCTGGGCGCAGTGAAAGAGTAGTCAGACAGCCCAGGATCAGACAGACAGAAATAGTGTATCGAAAGAATAAACGTATGACACGCACTCTAAAGGCAGATTTCCATCTGCACACCCACCACTCGGACAACCGCGACCGCATGACACCTGCGGAGTATGTGGGGCTGGCTCGCGACTTTGGTTATGACGTGTTGGGCTTCTGTGACCACCATCATAATCTGACTCAAGCCTCTTGGTCGCAGTTGCGCGCCGAGGTCGCCACGGAATCCGCGGCGTTGGGCGCATCTGAATTGCTGCTCACCACAGGCTATGAAGCGACATGGATGGCGGGGCATCTTTGTGTCTTGGGCAAAGATGAATTTGATGGCGAGAGTATCGCCGCCTGTGAACGCCAAATGTGGTCGCCAGCCAATACACGTATCCTCGCCCATCCCGACAATAATATCTGTGCTTGGCACTTGCCCTTGCCTGTGGGCGTGCAGGGGGTGGAGGTGATCAATGGCGGTCAAGACCCTTACTCTGTCTATGTGGGGAGTCCATGCAATGGCTTAACGACCTATCAACGCTATCTGCTGCTCAACCACAAAGTCGCAGCCATTGCACAATCCGACTGTCACGAACGGGCAATCTTTGGTCGTGCGTGGACGGGGATTCAGGTGAATGACGATGCACCGCTGCATTGGGATGTGATACAAAGCGCGCTGAACCAGGGTCATACTTTCGCCGCAATGGGCGATCTGCCGATTCAGCTTTGGACAGAAGATGGCTGTGGTCCAGGAGATACGCTGCATGAGCCAACGGTGGATAGCATTTGGTGGGAGGTTCCAAGCGGCGCCGAGGTGACTGTCTATGTAGCCAACCGGCCTGTCGCCCACTTTACGGCAACTGACAACGAAGGTGCAGAAAAAAGCAGCGGGCGCTACTCTCTGCACCATAACGGCCCCCATTGGCTATTGGTCAAGCGCGGGCTGGCATGGGCAGTCTCCTCGCCCATTTGGGTGAGCAATCAACTGGCAGCAACAGCCGCCCCGCGTATGCGTTTGGCGCAGAATGGTGCAGTACAAGCCCAGGTGGAGCATCTTCGCCGCCAGTTGGATTGGCTGGCAGCACTCGATCCCTCGCCAGAGCAGACGCCCTACCCAGTGATGCGCTATGTGGATTGGCTGCAAGCGCAATTGCCCACGGCGTGGAGCGAGGTTGATCCTGCCTTTAGCGGGCTTGGTGATGAAGCAGAGTGGGCGATGGCTCGGCTGCGCGCAACTCAGGAGATTGTCACACCCATCCTACGCGATCTCTGTCGCACACGTCATCGCCCTTCTCAACCTTCACGAGAAGGGGCGCATCTTCTGGTCGCAGCACTACCTGCACAGGGTAACTCACTGACATCTTCACTACCAAGCGGACTCTATCGCGCCACGGTTGATCTGCCCCGCAACTGGGTCAGCCCTCAAGTCACCAGCGCAGAGGGCGTGGGAATCCCCACACTTTCCCTCCCCATCCCCGGTGAGCGCGACCCACTACAGGGTCAGCGCAGTCGCGTGCAGATGAATGAACTGGTCACCTGGCTGGCGCGCGGTGAAATCCACGAGTATCAGATATACCTTCAGCAATTAGGGCTTGAGGGAGATGAATATCGGCTGATTGCCGATCTATGGCCTGCCGCATTGGGCAGGGCAACCGAACCCAATCCCGACGCAGCCCAGGCATTGATCACAGCAATTGCCGACCCAAAGATCACGCGCTTCTTTGTCCACTTGCGGATGCCACGCCGCTTTGCGCTCATCTTTGAGCTAGATGAAACAGTTCATGCCGAGACGCTGCTTCTAAATCTTCTCCCTGCCTCTGGGCAAGAAGCGGGCAAAGCAAACGAGCAGACCACCCGTTTTTATCAGGATGATCTGCTCGCCCATGATCCTTCGCTTACAACGCTCGTTGTGCAGCTTACATAGCAGCTTACCTGGCAGCTTGTTCTTGAACAATCCCTGGCAAATAGGCACGCAGGGGCAGAGGCACAAAGGTGTCGCGCCTATAGCGCGCCAGAAACACGTTGTAGACATCCTCTGGCTGACCTGTGCTGACACTCAACCCATTTCCCAGATCAATCGTGCCGCGAAATTCGCCAGCAACAATCAGGTTGTCATTGTTATCCAGTGCAAGCGCACTGGGCTGATCATCCTGTGGGTTCACCAGGTTGCGCAACTGACTCAACGCCCCTTGCTGCGAATATTTGGCAAGGAAGATGTCATCACTGCCACTGCTCGTAAGCAAGTTTTGGTTGGCAGTGGGGTCAAAATCGACAGTTCCGTTAAAAACGCCCATCAGATAAACGCTTCCAAAACTATCTTGATCGATGGCAGTTAGTTGATCGGTTA
>JBBQIG010000655.1:0-3110 GCA_038324715.1 Anaerolineae bacterium
GCTAGAAGTACCCCACTTTCTGGATCATCCTCTCTTTGGGTTACAATCACATGATGCACATTGGCGTTTTGACCCACAACTATCCACGCTTTGTGGGCGATTTTAGTGGTACTTTTGTCGAGGCACTCTGCCAAGAGTTTGCCGTGCAAAACCAGCAAGTGACTGTTTGGGCACCCCATGATGCTGCTTACAATCGTCGCTTGGAGGGCGCGGTGCGGTTGCGGCTCTACCGCTATGCGTGGCCCCCGACGTGGCAGCAACTAGGTTATATGCGCTCCATGCAGGGCGACTTGGCGCTGCGGCTGAATACCTATGCGTTGAGTCCTACCTTTTTTGCCGCAGGGATTGCGACAGTGTTGCGGCAGGCGCGGCACCTGCGCCCTGATCTGCTCCATGCCCACTGGATCTTGCCCAACGGCTTTATTGGCGCAGTGGTAAGCCGTATTTTGGGGATTCCACTGGTGGTTTCGGTGCCTGGTTCAGATGCACAGGTGGCTGGCAAAAACGCTCTGTTTCGGAGCATGGCTAAATTTGCCTTCGACCAAGCGGGATTGTTGACCGCCAATAGCGAATCCTTGCGCGACGCCGTGATCGCGCTAGGGGCTGATCCCGCTAAGTTTGATATGATCATCTATGGTACTGATCCCAATGCACTCTCGCCACGGAACCAAGGCGTGAAAGCGCGTCGTGGCGAGCTAGAGATTCCAGACGATGCCACCATCCTGCTTTGTGTGGGACGTATGGTTTATAAAAAGGGATTTGATGATCTGATACGCGCATTGGCAATAGCACCGCTGAACGAATGTAATGTGGTGGCTGTGATGGTGGGGCAGGGCGATCAGTGGTTCGAGTGGCAAGCATTGGGGCAGCAATTGGGCGTGGCAGATCGGCTGCGCTGGGTGGGCAATGTCCCCAAAGACCGTATTTCTGTAGATTACAACATGGCGGATGTGTTGGTCATGCCCTCTGTGAGCCGTCCCGCCGATGGGTTAAATGTCTGTGTGTTGGATGCCATGAGTTGTGGTAAGCCTGTGGTCGCTTCCACTGTGGCGGGCAATGCTTTGGCGGTGATGGATGGCGTGACGGGCTATTTGGTGCTAGAACAATCGCCAGCCGCATTGGGCGCGGCGTTGAGGCGGCTTCTCCAA
The DNA here is from genome assembly GCA_038324715.1 of Anaerolineae bacterium. Classification (GTDB taxonomy): domain Bacteria; phylum Chloroflexota; class Anaerolineae; order Caldilineales; family Caldilineaceae; genus QEUY01. Next base: position 1,149 of record JBBQIG010000655.1, read on the forward strand.
GATCCCGCCATGCGCCAACAGATGGGTCGGGCAGGGCGCGCGCGCATTGAGCAGGAGCTAGGTTGGCCCCATCTAGCTCGGCGTTACCTCACCCACTTTGAGCGTTTGATCCAGCCCTTTTCCTGAAGCTCTTTCCTGAAAACTGACTAACTTCTGAACGGTGCAAATGTTACAAATGGATTATTTAAGCTATTACCAAAATAAGCCGATTCTGATTACAGGTGGCTTGGGGTTTATTGGCTCCAATTTGGCGCGTCGATTGGTAGACCTGGGTGCACAGGTGACCCTGGTTGACTCGATCATTCCTGACTATGGGGGGAATTTATTTAACATTGCGGGCTATGAAGATCGGCTGCGGGTGAATATTGCCGATGTACGCGACCCGTACTCGATGCGTGCACTTGTGCGTGATCAGGCGATCATCTTTAATCTGGCTGGACAAGTCAGTCATATCGACTCCATGCACGACCCCTTCACCGATTTGGAGATTAACGCACGCAGTCCCCTTTCAATTTTGGAAGCCTGTCGTCATGAGAATCCAGCGGTCAAGGTGGTCTATGCGGGGACGCGCCAACAATATGGTAAGCCGCAATATTTGCCGCTGGATGAAGACCACCTGCAAAACCCCACCGATGTGAACGGGGTGAACAAACTGGCGGGTGAGTGGTATCACATGGTCTATTTCAATGCCTATGGGCTACGTACATCCTCTTTACGTCTGACGAATACCTATGGGCCGCGCCAATTGCTCAAGCACAACCGCCAGGGCTTTATTGGCTGGTTTGTACGGCTGGCGGTGGAGGGTAAGACGATTCAGCTTTATGGGGATGGCAAGCAACTGCGCGATCTCTGCTATGTCGATGATGCCGTAGATGCATTTTTGCGCGTGGGTGTGGCAGAGGAAGCGAATGGCAACTTCTTTAATTTGGGTGGTCAGGCTCCCATCAGCCTCTATGAACTGGCTCACTTAATTGTGCAACTGACAGGAAAGGGACGTGTGGAACTTGCCCCTTGGCCCGAAGACCGCAAGCGCATTGACATTGGCGATGTCTATTCGAGCTATACCAAGCTCAATGAAGCATTGGGCTGGGAGCCGACGACGCCGCTGGAAGATGGGTTGGCACGCATGATCGGGTATTATCGCCAATATGGACGTTACTATTGGTGAGCCGGAAGAAAATTGCTGGTATGGGTAGCCCCAGCCGCGTGGACGCCTACCGGCTCATTCTGTTTGCGCTCATGGGCGTCTATACGTGGATTTTCGCTGGATTAGCCTTTGCCCAACATGCAGGAATGCGTACCCACAAGGCCGATTTAGGGCAGATTGCCCAAGCGGTCTGGAATAGCAGCCGCGGACGTTTTGTGGAGATGACCGACAATGGGTTTATCGCCACACGCATGACGGATCATGTGGAGCCAATCTTGGCGCTGGTCAGCCCTGTGCTATGGGTGTGGCGTGACACACGGGCGCTCTTGCTGCTGCAAGTGGTTGCGGTGGCGCTGGGTGCATGGCTGCTTTATGAACTCGCGCTCTTGCTCTTTGAGCGCACGCTTGTTCCCGCGGCTCGCCGCCGCATTTGGGAGACAGAGCCGTTGAGCCAATTGACGCGCCCACTGGCTTTGGCGCTGGCAATAAGCTATCTACTTGCTCCACAACTTCAGTCGGCGCTGCTCACCGAATTTCACGCCGTTGTCCTCGCTGTCCCCCTGATCCTGTGGGCGCTGTGGGCTGTAGAGGCGCGACGCTGGTGGCAATTTAGTATCGCAGTTATCTTGGTGGCGCTGGTGAAGGAAGAGACTGCGCTGCTGGCAACGCTCTTAAGTTTATGGGCAATCTGGCGGGTGGTTGTACAGCGTCAGGACGTAGACCCCCTGCAGGGGGTGTGGCGAATTGTGCCATTAGGGGCTACGTTAGCCGTGATGGCGTTGGGCTGGTTCTACATAGCTACGTTTGTCATTGTG
>JBBQIG010000656.1:0-3102 GCA_038324715.1 Anaerolineae bacterium
CATGCCACATAAGTATTTATGTCGTGCAGTCGGCTCTAAGCTCACCAATCCTGTCGGTGCGGCGTATTGTAATCTCCGCTATTTTGTCTGCCATTTCCTTGTTATTGGGATTGACGCGCTTGGGCTATATTCCTGTTCCTAATTTGTCTGGTAATGCGACGATTATGCATGTGCCAGTCATCATTGGGGCGGTGCTCGAAGGACCCGTGGTTGGGACGTTGGTGGGCTTGATCTTTGGGATCACCAGTATGTTACAGGGCGGGGGCACAATCTTTGTTGATCCCCTCGTCTCCATTCTGCCCCGCTTGTTTATCGGCGTAACTGCCTACTATAGTTATGTGATAGTGCGTGGGCAAAGTGAATATCTGGCAATTGTCGTCAGTAGCATTGTGGGCACGTTGACCAATACTATTCTTGTGGTGGGGATGCTTGTGGCACGTGGCTATATGCCAGCCGCTCTAATTCCCACCCTCATTCCGCAGGTGATTGCCGAAGTCATTATTGCTGGGGTCATCACCGTGGCGGTTGTGGCAGCATGGAAAAACATTGATGGCGGGCGCAAAGGCTCATCAATTTGACACAGGGAATTTAACGTAGAGATGGCAGTTTCACAAGCAGAACAACCAGCAGCCGCACGTCCGGCTTGGCGTCGGCTGCTGCCGGTGCTCGCATTGGTGACGGTCGCTTGGCTGGGTGTACATTGGCTGGCACGGGCGGAAGATCGCCCTCAACTTGCCGAAGGCCAAGCGCCGCCACTTCAGATCGTTGCCTTTGATGGCTCCCCGATTGATTTAGGCGCGCTGCGTGGGCAGGGCGTCGTGGTCAACTTTTGGGCCAGTTGGTGCGGTCCCTGTCGCGCTGAGGCCGAATTGTTCGAGGCAGCTTGGCGCGCTGAGCGTGGCAACGGCATTGTCTTTATTGGGGTGAACCGTCAAGATACTCCTGACGCCGCACAAGCTTTTCTCACCGAGTTTGCTGTCAGCTATCCCAATGGGCCAGATACGACAGAAAATTGGGGGCGGCGCTTTGGTGTGGTCGGTCTACCTACAACCTTTTTTATTGACGCGCAAGGTGAAATTGAGGCGGTTGCTTGGGGGCCAATCACCAGTGAAGGCGAGTTGGCGCGCCAACTGGATAAAATTCGGCCCAACCAGTCCCCCAGCACGCCATGATCTCAAACTCCAGCGCCTTTGAGGAATCGAATGGACAGTTCCGCGCCGCCCGTTGAATCTTCACCGGTTGAATCTTCAGTAGGACTTCCTTCTGCGTTGCCCTCGCCCACCAATATCACGGCAGTCATTCTTGTCTATAATCAGGGCGCAAACGCCTGTCGTGTGATCCAAGCTGTAAAGGCGCAGAGCTATCCGGTGGCGCGCATTTTGGTCGTGGATAATGCCAGCCCCGATGGCAGTGCCGACCAAATTGCCGCGATGCATCCTGATGTGGAACTGGTGCGGTTGCAAGAGAATTTGGGTGTTGGAGCCGGTCACAATCAGGGCTGGAAGTTGGCGTTGGCGGATGCCGCCTGTGACTTTATCTGGTCACTTGAGCATGATTGTTACCCATCCCCTTCTTGTTTGAGCGAGCTAGTTGAGGCCCACAACGCGCTTCGTCAACCCAACAGCTTGCCGCCTGTTGTGGCTCCCTATCAAGATAACCCCTATACCCAGAGTAGTCGCCCACATATTCTCGTCACGGGTCTGGTGGTGAAACGTTTAACGCAACTTCCGCCCGCCGCATCTCCCATTGCCACCAATGGCTTTACCTTTAATGGCACGCTTCTGCCTGCCGCTGTGATTCGCGCGGTGGGTTGGTTGGACGAACGCTATTTTTTCGTCTTTGAAGACACTGACTATGTCATCCGCTCTTTTGATCAAGGAGTGCAGATCTATCTTGTGCCTGCGGCGCGTGTTGAACACAGCCTCTTTCCCGATAGCGTGGCAACGAACTTTGGTCGCTATGTTATTCTTTGGCCTGGTGGTTCCGCTGTGATGCGTGTCTACTATGGCTTTCGCAACAGCATCCTGGGCACGTTGCGAGCAAACCCGCGCACAAGCTCACAAAGAGCCAAGCTCTATGCGCGCTTTCTCCTCTATTATCTGTTGCTACAGGTCTGGGATCTCTTCTTTAGCGGCAACCGTTGGCGACGCATGCACGCGCGTACACTTGCGCTACGCGATGGGTTCGCAGGGCGCGATGGGAAGGCAAAGTACGCTGTGCTACGCGCTCGCTAGGAGGGCACAACGCGCCAGGTAAGGGTTTGCAGTGGCGCAGCCGCCAACGCGGCGCGATAGGTGGCGTGACTCTCAAAGGTGTTCTCGCTCAGCAGGCGACCGTGGATGCTGACATTAAAGGAATCCACACCAAAAGGCCAGGGATCAAAGGTGATCTCATCTGCCTCCCAACGCATGGTGATGGCGGTGTAGCTGCCCATAAAATCTACTGGGCAATGGGCAAAGATTCTTTCCTTGCCCCAGGGGATCGTGACCTGAAGGCTACTTGAATCGCCAAATTGCAGCAGCCGAGTGTGCGACAGTAAGACCAAATCGCTGGTGGCATTTTGAAGTTCGGGGTCGTCCGCCAACAACTCGCGCATCCGTTCCGTCTCGCCGATCTGTTCGTCAATGAAGGCTTGGGTTGCTTTCTGTTCCGCCTCGCTCAACTGGCCCGTATCACCTGTATAGAGCAAGGTTGCATGGCGACTGAGCATCAGCCCCATATAGGGATGTTGTGCCGCCGAACGTGCAATTCCTCGCCGCCACAAGGTGCGCTTGGTCTCGCCATCTGGCCCATGCACAAAATCCATCGGCGTACCATCTGCGTTGATCTCCGGCTCACACTCCCATTCATACCAACCATTGTCATGTTGTGCGATCGCGTTCATGACCAATGCATGAGGTGTGGGCGTGGCAAAATCAGCGTTGCCCCAGTGCTGGCAAAATTCCGCCGCCATCAAGGCGTGGCTTGTTTGATAGATACCCAGTGGTTGGTCGTTTGGCTGGTTGCGGACAATCAAGTTGCTTGTCTCCTATAACTCTACTGCCTCTTGAATGCTGCCTACTGCTTCCTACCCACTTGGCGCTGCATAAAGATTGCCACGCC
>JBBQIG010000657.1:0-3101 GCA_038324715.1 Anaerolineae bacterium
ACAGCTGACCCCGAAATTTCCGCAAAAAATATCGAAGCGCCTATGGTAACCATAGACAGCCCGCCTTTGATAAAGCCCACCATGGCCGACGCAAGATCGATCAAACGCCTGGATATACTGGAGGCGTTCATAATGGCGCCCGCCAATATGAAGAGCGGAATCGCAATGAGCGGAAACTTCGTTGCGCCATCAAACATGACCATCGCGACATTGGGCAGTGCCAAGACTCCGTAACTACTGACCGTCGCAACAGCGCCAACGATACCTAGCGCTATCGCAACAGGTACGTTGATCAAAATAAGACATATCAAACCAACGAACATTAAAAAAATGATCATCTTATTATTCTCCTGGGCTCGCTCAAGGCTGCTATTTAGTTGTTATTGAAGCCTTGTCGTACGTGAGGCCCGCTTCTTCCAGTTCATGGTCCGTAAACCCATCCCCTTTGGCACTGGCGATCACTTCTGGCAGGTGCAAGAGTTCGGCGATAATAAAGAGAACAGCCCCAACAGGAATCGCAGATTGTGTTAGTTGCACGGATACACTGGTCAGGCTAACGAGCGTCGACCCCTCAAGGATCATGACGACTTGTGTGCCGGTGTAGGCAAGTAAAACGAAGAAACCGATAGTGATTGCCTCAGCGACTAACGCAATGGGCAACCGGATTGAGGGGGGGAAGTAATTAACAACGGTCGGGCAACCAATATGGGCACCCTTGGCTGCGGCAAGTGCGGCGCCATAGTAAGTCAGCCAGGCCAGGCCGACAGAGGCAACTTCGTCATACCAGCTGAACGGTGACCCAACAAGCCTCGAGAGAAACCCCACGGTGACAACCGAAGCCAGTGCAATCATTATGGCAACAACGATAACCTCAAGAAATTTGGAATAGACGTTTTTAACTGTTGTAAGTGCGTTCATTCATATCCCCTGAAACACGAGAGCCGGCTAGTACCTGCATGCTATGCATGATCCACGCATTGATCGCGAACCATACACAACAGGCAGGAATCATCCATTATTGCTTGCGAAGCTGACTCACCTTGTCTAGCATTTCTTGACCGCCTTCTACTTCATCAGCGAATTTTGCGTAGATAGTGTCTGAGCCAGCAACGAACGCTTTCTGGTCTGCTTTGTTCACTTCCATCCCTTCAGCTTCCATTTTTTCGACCAGACTGTTGTCAAGCATCTCGCCTTGCTGAAGTGCATAGGCTTCCACTTCCTGAGCGGTCTCGATCAGCACATTTCTGACATCCTCAGGCAGTCGGTTCCAGCGGGCGCCAGCCAACACATAGGCAGGGGAATAAACGTGATTGGTCATTGAGAGGTAGTCCTGAACCTCGTGGAATCTTTGAGAGTAGATCTGAACCAGAGGATTCTCCTGACCGTCCATCGCGCCGGTCTGCAACGCGACGAAGGCCTCGGAAAGAGCCATTGGGGCAGGACTCGCGCCATAGCTCTTAAACATCTCGACGCGCCAAATCCCGTTGGGAGTTCTTAGCTTGATACCATCCAGATCCGCAGGCACGACGATAGGCCGGACATTGTTGGTTATCTGCCGGAAGCCGTTTTCCCACACTCCAATAATTCTGTAACCTTTGTCTTCTGCAGCCTGGTACAGCACATCCCGCACAAGTTCATCCCGCACGCGCTTCATGTGATCCCGATCTTCAATCAGATAGGGCATTTCAAACACGGAAAATTCGGGTGCGACACTGCTCATGATGGTTGAGGGCAAAGCCAGGTCCAGCGTACCCAGTTTCAGTTTATTAAGCATCTGGGAGTCACTGCCTAACTGGCTTGAACCAAAAGGTATAACCTCGGCCTTACCTTCCAGTTTTTCATTAGCAATTCTTGCGAATTCATTGACTGATTTTTCGAATAAAGACCCAGGTCCTCCCACATGACCAAACTTGATCTGGGTCTCAGCTGCGTGCGCGGCTTGTACACCTAACGCAAACACGGAAGCGAGTAATACTGTCTTCAAGATTTTCATACTGTTCTCCGATGTTTCATTGTTTTTGTTTGCAAGCAGAGCCGTCGATAGTTAAATCTCTCCAAAAATGACTGTGTTGCCGTGCCCCGCCACCTTTTTTAGATGATCGGCGAGTCTGATCCGTCGATTCCTGCCACCAAAACTAAGTGCTCCGGTAAGCAGTTCAGGTCAACCACCATTCAAATATGAATTCATAATTCATAATTATGTATTAGACTTTAGTCTAGCGTTGTCGCAAAACAGCGCCAACTGACCCTGGCACCAAAGCGCGCTAAGATGGTTGAACAAAATTATGGGTTGGGTGTTCAGGAAGAACCGGGAAGAGGTAGAACAGATATATCGGTAAGCGAACAGCATGGATTCAGCTGGTGCTCATGATTGAGTACCAGCCACCTTACTAAAAATGGCGCTATGAGTGCGGTCACGCTCGAAGGCAGAGCATGGCTGACCGCAGTTCTAGTCGGGAGCGATTCCTGCCTTAAAACCTGCAGCTTCGATACCGACAATCGCCATCTTCTCATCTTCATCTGAGGATGCACCGCTTACCCCAACCGCTCCGATGACTTCATCGTTCGTGTCGAGAATCAGCACGCCGCCCGCTACAGGTATGAATTGGCCACCCGAAGCAGCTGCAACCGAGGCTAAAAAAGCTGGTCGCTGCTCGTTGCGCTCCCCCACTGTGCGACTGGAAGCGCCATTACCCAAAGCGGCGAAAGCCTTGCCTCTTGAAACCGAAAGGCGCAGTGGAGCACAGCCGTCTTCCCGTTCGGCCGTAATCATGTTGCCGCCCCCATCCATGACAAATATCGTCAGAGGGTCCATATTCTGGGCTCTTGCTTCAGCAAATGCTCCGTCAACAATTTGCCGCGCCTGCACCCTAGAAATTTTCACGCTGGAACGAAAAACCTTACCTGCCATACAATCTCCATAATTATATTAGATGACTTGCATACATATAGAATCCCCCAGCTGGGAGGCTCGCTCAACGCTTTTCCCACTGAAACTCACGGGACGAATGAAGAACCATCCCATTGCCAAAACTGGACGTATAAGGCGCTTGAGCCTTGCAAAGCAACGCGCTGTATCATACTTTTAGCTTCAAATATGG
>JBBQIG010000658.1:0-3098 GCA_038324715.1 Anaerolineae bacterium
CACGGGTCAGGAAAGAGAATATGCACCACCTCAAGGCGTCCATCTTCCACCACACGCGGCAGCGCAAACCGCACATCATCATCACTCACCCACAAGTTATCCAACTCAAAGCGTGCAATGCGCTGGAGCAGAAGCCGTGTCACCTTGTTCCGAGTCTCAAAGCCAATCATCAGCCGCTCTGGGTAACGCTTGGCGCGGTCTAGCAGAAAGTCGCCCCGCCCAAAGCCAATCTCCATCTCCACCAGCCGCTCGCTTGCCAGCAATGCACGCAGCGTTGCACCGTTATGCCCGCGTGCATCGTCTAGCGCCAATGTGCGAAAGAAGGGCTGATCGATTCCCCACGCAGGGAGCAGATGCGAGTCTGGACGCTGGCGCGGGTCGCCACCGATCAAGCCTTTGCCCGCTTCCCAATCGGCATAGGCTTCCAGGCGCGCCTCTGCACTCAACTCTTCCCAGCTAAAATCCATGCGCCCTTGTGAAAAGGAAGTGGCATGATAATTGAGCTTAGGGGTATTTGGGTTCTGGGACTCAAGGTTCTGTGAGTCGGAATTTGCGACAGATTGTGATGATTCCATTAAGCACCCAACTTGCGCGCAATGGTTTCTTTGACCACACGCGGATCGGCCTTCAAATAGACAGGTGGATTCGCATGATCACTCTCCACCTCGGGAAGGCTGCCTTCATGATAGCCAACCTTAAAGCCCGTAAACTTCAGCCCATGCGCTGTGGAGATGACGACCACACGGTCAGTTGACTGAATCTCGCCCCGTTGGATCAGCTTGAACAGGACTGCCAGCGCCACACCGGTATGCGGACAGGCATACATCCCCGTTAGGTCAGCCTTTGCCGCGGCATTGGCGAGTTCATGCTCGGTGGCATGTTCAACAATGCCATTGCTACTGCGTACTGCAAGCACTGCCTTTTCATAACTTACCGGGTCACCAATCTGAATCGCAGAAGCCAGCGTCTTTTCTGCCGCTATAGAACTCTTTTGCTCAAAATTGTTAAGATAGCTGAGGTAGAAAGGATTGGCTTTGCCAGCTTGCGCGGCAACCAAACGGGGCATCTTATTGGTAATGCCCAAATCCATCAGCAATTTGAAGCCCTTATAGAGCGCACTAATGTTGCCTAGGTTGCCCACAGGGATAATCACCCAATCTGGCACTTCCCAATCAAACTGGCGCACAATCTCAATTGCGACCGTCTTCTGACCCTCAATGCGGATGCTGTTCATCGAGTTTGCCAGGTAGATGCTATTATCCTGCGTCACCTCCTGCACAATGCGCATACAACCATCAAAGTCAGTATCCAGCGCCAACACATGCGCGCCATTGGCAACCGGTTGCACCAATTGTGCGGTGCTAACCTTGCCTGCGGGCAAAAAGATAAGCGCAGGAATTCCAGCAGCGGCGGCATAGGAAGCCAGTGCAGCGCTGGTATCGCCTGTGCTGGCAGCAGCCACAGCTTGCACTGGACTTCCATCCGCCATCATCTGCTTAACGACGCTGGTCAAGACCGTCATGCCCAAGTCCTTGAAGCTACCCGTATGGCTATTGCCACAGAGCTTCACCCAGAGGTCTTGCACACCTAATTGATTACCCAGACGCTCAGCCCAATATAAATTGCTATTGCCCTCATACATGCTGACCACGTTCTCATCACGCAGATCAGGCACGACCCACTCGCGCATCCCCCACACACCGCTGCCATAGGGCCAACGGGTTGTGCCAACGCGCTTCTCAATCACCTGTTTCCACTCGTCCGCACTCTTCTGCTGTAGCGGCTCTAGGTCGTGGTGCACTTCCAACAACCCACCACAAGTAGGACAGGTGTAGATCACCTCATAGAGCGAATATTCACCCGCACAGCCGCGAAAGCAGCGAAAATAGGCCCGATAGGGCGAAGCGTCCGTTTCATCGGGTCGTTGTAAAGAATCAGCCAACATTACCTTGCCTCTATAGTCAGTACCGGTATAGTCAATACCAGTGTGCGAAAGCGAGATTCAAAACACCGTATGCAAAAGAACAATGTGTATGAACTTGCAATGAGTATTGGCAACCGTAGAAGTGCGCCACCCTCATCTTGCTTAATCTTAGTGGGATTTGGGGTAAAATCCAAATCTTTACCAAAGCAGCCCAATCAAAACCAAAAGGCCAGCGCAACGCACCGGCTTCTCCAAGAGTAAGCGCTCAACTCCTTGATCAGCTACCCAGTCGCCGCTTAAACTCAGCGGTTAGCGCAGGCAGCAGCGCATAGAGATCCCCCACCAGACCATAATGAGCGCGATCAAAGATGGGCGCAGAGCGATCTTGGTTGATGGCAACAATGGTTTTGCTGCCCCCCATGCCTGCCAAATGTTGAATCGCTCCGCTAATACCGACGGCAATATACAGGTCGGGCTTCACAGTCTTGCCCGTCTGCCCAACTTGATGCTTATAGGGGACATAGCCAGCATCTACCGCCGCGCGGCTTGCACCCATTGCACCACCCACCGCTTCAGCCAGTTCCGCCACCAAAGCAAAGCCCTTCTCAGGGTCAGGAGCCACGCCACGCCCACCCGACACAACAATGCGTGCGTCGGTCAAGCTCACTTCGCCACCACTGCCAGATTGTACGGCGAGGATCTCTTCAGAGATTTCATCAGCGGTCAGTGCCAGATCAAGTTGCTGAATGGAAGCCGTTCCACTGCCAGTTTGGGGCAACGGAAATGAACGCGGGCGCACACTGGCAAATTGAATTGCCGAGCTAAAGGTGACATCGGCAAAGATGTTATTCGAGTAGAGCGAGCGCGTCGCCACCAGCTTGCCATTCTCCACACGCAGATCAACTGCATCAGGAGCCACCCCAGCGTCCAAATCACAAGCCACCGCCGCCGAGAGTTCACGCCCATTGGTCGTGGCGGCAGCCAGCACCACAGTTGCCTCCGCCTCTTCCACTGCCTGCCGCAATCCCGCTGCATAAGCACTTAACCGGTATTGAGCAAGCAGGGGATCGGTGATGGCATAGACCGTCTCGGCACCATAACCACCAGTTGCCTCGGCAATAGACTGGGTCTCCTGCCCCATCACCAGTGCAACCACTTGGGTTCCCAACTCAGC
>JBBQIG010000659.1:0-3094 GCA_038324715.1 Anaerolineae bacterium
TACGATTCACATCGGTCGCTCGCTTGTGCATCACGGGCAACATCATCGCCGTGTTCTTAGCAAGAGGGACGGCAAGGCAATCAACACCTGGATGCCGGCTGTGCTCAACGATCTGGATGCATGCCCCCAGATATTAGGATCAGTGGGGCCAATCGATCCAGAACTATGGGTGCTGCGTTTTGATGATCTAAAGGGCAATCCTCTTGGCATTTTCTTTAACTACTCTGTACACGCCAATGCGCGTGGAAACCTACAATGGTCAGCAGACTATCCAGGTGTTGTCGCAGCGCGGGTGCGCGCCGCGTTGGGTGAAAACGTTGTAACAGTCTATGCACCGGGTGCTTGTGCCGACATCAACCCCGTCCGCGGCAGTGGCGACGAGGCATGGCAAGCAGTGGCTGACAATATTGCTGAACAGGCACTCGATGCCGCGTACCGAGCAAAACCCTTGCCTACTCCAGTTGTGATCAATAGTATTCGTCGCGACATCTCTGTACCGCGGCGCGATCCTGCCACCCAACCACCAGAGGCAATCGAGCGCTTAAACTGGGGTGGGAAGGGTGGACGCAGTGACCATTTCAGCCCACATCTTCAACATATACTTACCCTGCCTGAGATGATCAATGTGCCAGTGAGCGCACTGCATATTGGACCTTTTGCCATTGCCAGCAATCCGGGTGAATTGTTCGTAGAACATGGCTTGCACATCAAGACGCACTCCCCTTTTGCCCACACGGTAGTCGCAGAGTTAACCAACGATTCTATTGCCTATCAGCCCACGCGCCGCGCCTTTGAACTGCAAGGATATGAGACATTGGTGGGAGCCAATATCATAAGCATGGAGGGAATCGAAACCATTGTGGATACAGCGACGGCATTGCTAGATGAGTTGTGGCAAGCCGCACAATAGTGATGTCTCTAAGCCAGTAGATAGCATGCACGTTGTGTGCAACTTCTACTTCGAGTAGCTCTCAGTGGGAGTTTTCTAGATCGTCATGGTTTGACGTTTCCTGCTGAAATCGCTGCGTGTCTCCAATCTCATCGAAGCAGTTTCGAGAACCAGATAAGATAGCCAATAAGCAACGTCAAGTGAGGTAGCTTCCTGAGCATGACTCTGATCTCATCCTCCAATACTAAGAAATCGCGGCAGAGGCTGACCCACCTCCTTCTGCACATTGTTCTAATCGTCATGGGACTTAGTTTCCTCATCCCATTACTATGGCTTGCATCTACCTCACTCAAGCGGGGCGCACAAGTCTTTATCGTACCTGTTCAGTGGATACCAACTGATCCCCAATGGTACAACTATGGAGAGATATTTGAGCGTCTCCCTTTCGCCAGGTTCATTCTAAACACAGCGAGTATCACGATATTGGGGACAATAGGGAGCGTTGTCAGTTCGCTCATGGTCGGTTACAGTCTGGCTCGCCTGCGTTGGCCCGGGCGAAACCTCGTGTTTATTTTCCTCCTCGCCACCATGATGCTCCCTCGCACTGTACTGCTTGTACCTACTTTTGTGATGTTCAAATACTTTGGCTGGCTAGATACCTTTTATCCGCTCTTTGTACCCAGTTGGTTCGGGACTGCCTTCTATATCTTCTTAATGCGCCAATTTATGATGGGGATCCCGCTAGAACTGGATGAGGCAGCGCGTATTGACGGGGCCAGTTCATTCCGCATCCTCTGGCAATTGATTGCTCCATTGAGTGGCCCAGCCGTGGTTGCTGTGGCAATTTTCTCGTTTCTTGCCCACTACAATGACTTCATGGATCCACTTATCTATCTGACCAGCAACGATAAATACACCGTTGCTCTTGGCCTTTACTGGTTTGCAGGCCGCTGGGGCAATCTGTGGCACTTGGTTATGGCCGCTTCAATGGTCACAATCGCGCCCACGCTTATTCTTTTCTTTGCGGCTCAACGTTATTTCATACAGGGTATCCAGTTTAGCGGACTCACTGGCCGATAGTAGCTCCTTTGTGACAGGACAAATTGTACACGAACAAAAGCGGTCAGTTGCGAACGAAAGGAAGGTGGGACTCGTGGATTTTAACAGAAATGATTTAAGGAGGTATGGAAACCCTTGAATCAAGAGAATCGCCAGATCGAAAAGCGGCGTAACTGTAGCCGAACACAGGGATCTTCGAGAGTTCGTGAACAAGAAAGGATTGGGCCATGAATTACAGTAACCTAAGCCGACGTGGAGTTCTACAACTCGCTACCGTCACCGCGACTGGAATGGCGTTGGCGGCATGCTCACCAACAGTGTCACAGCCGGGTGATGAAGGTGGGGCTGGACAGCCATCCGAAGCACCACTTGAAATTCGTGTGTCTGCATGGGGCGACGTTCCCGACAAGAACATCAACGACAGAACTGCGGCTGCTCTGCTGGAAGCACATAGCAATTTGCGAATGATCCCAGAGTTCTATCCGGGTGCCTATTACGATAAAGTCCAGGTGAATTTTGCTGGCGGCACAGCACCCGATCTCGTCTATATGGAGGGCTATCAGTGGCAACCCTATGTAGACGTGGTTGTGCCATTGGATGATTATATCGACCGCGACGATCAGAACATTGCTTGGCCCGATGTTGCCAACTATCAGAATCTGACAACATGGCGTGGTAAAACTTATCTCTCCATCGTCGATACAGGCCCAATTGTCATGTTCTACAACAAGACACTATTTGACCAAGCAGAAGTGCCCTACCCAACGGAGGGCTGGACCTTCAATGACTTCACCTCAATGATTCCATCATTGGCCCACGAAAAAGATGGATTCAAGTACTACGGCTTCACACAAAACCGAGGCTATGTCTGGTGGATCTCGTGGTTACGTATGGAAGGCAAACTCGAGTTCGACAGTATCACTGAGCCGACAAAAGCGATGTGGACGCAAGAGGAAATTATCGATGCACTACAAGCTACCATCTATGATCCGATTGTAGCGGAACATGCCCCCAGCCCCGCAGTCATTGAAGGAGGTGGCGTCAGTTTAGCAACGGATCGAGTAGCCCTCACTTTGCAAGGTCCTTGGTATTTGCCTCAGTGTAAGGGGCCGCAGGCAGCCAAGGAAGAAGGTGTTGCCTTTGACG